>JAISKX010000131.1 GCA_031260765.1 Endomicrobium sp.
CTCGCTTTATGATTTAAAAGATAATCGGCAAAATCCTAATTATGAATTTTGGAATACAAGAAGCAAAGAGGCAATACAGAAAATAAAGGATGACAGCGCAAGGTTTTATGAGGAAAATAAATAATGGGATATTTTGAAGAATTAGATTGGAAAGTTGGACATCATAGATTTAAGTATGGAAACAAAGATAAGCGCGCGGCTTTATCAATGATTTGCTGGCTGTTTAGATCTTTGTTTAAGAATATGAAAGATATAGATGTTGATAAATTGAGAGTGGATTTGAGGGATGCGGATTTGGATTATTTTGCGCAGGATGAACGGCGGGCGAATGATTATTCGCCCCTACAAAATAAATTAAAAATCGCGGTTTGGGCTACGGGAGGGTTTGGGGATTTGCTGATTGTTTCGGCTTGCATAAAAGAAATTTATGAGCAATTTAATCAACCTATTATAGATGTCTTTTATCATATACCTGCAAATGCCGATTTTGTTTTTAAAAATGTCCCTTATGTCAATAAAGTCTATGACAGAAAACTTTATCAAAAAATGCAGGGCGCTTATCCAATTATTTTGGAAGCGCTTCAACATATAGTTCCTGCAAAGGCTGATATTAAAGGACTTGCAAAATACACGAAACTTGCAAATTTTATGTTGGCGCTTAAAAAACATAATAAAAAATATCTTAAATTCATTGCGTCCCGCCCGCAATTTGACGGGGCTTTTGCAGAGATTATGGTCAATAGTTTTAGGAAAAATCGTTTTACCGCAATGTCTTTTGAGCCTTATTTTAAATTTTCAAAAGATTCAAAACCTTTTATCTATTTGGACGATAAAGATTTAAACATCATCAAAGACAATAATTTGAGAAATAAAAAATTTATAACCATTCAGCACGGCTGGGACAATACAAGCAAAAGCAAAAACGGCGCTATCGCAACAAAGGCTTGGTTTTTGGATTATTGGCAGAGTTTTGTCAAAAAGTTTAAAGAGAAATTTCCTGCTCTTGCAATCGTTCAAATAGGCGGCGCAAATGGGGAAGATATTGACGGCGTTGATGTGTGTTTGAGGAATAAAACAACTTATAATCAGGCGGCTATTTTAATAAAAAACGCTTTGCTCCATATTGATACGGAAGGCGGTATGGTTCATTTAGCAAATGTTCTGGGGACAAAATCTGCCGTTTTATTTGGACCTACAAATAAAGATTATTTTGCTTATGAAAACAATATCAATATATCCGCCGGCAATTGCTCTAATTGTTGGTGGCTGACAAATGATTGGCTTACAAAATGCCCAAACGGCTATAAACAAGCCGAATGCATGAGAGCGATTAAGCCCGAAATGGTTTTAAACGCTGTGTCTGAATATATAAACGACAAGGGAAAGTATTATTAGCCATTATTATAGTTCTGCCTTGTCTGTGCGAAGTCGTTCAGGTTGCGTCATTCTGCGCGCAGAAAGATTGTCTGCGCGAAAAGATGACAGACTCTTTTTGCCTAGAATGACAGACCCTTTTTCCCAGAATGACAAGCGCATTTTCGGACAGAATAACAAAGAATGGTAAAAACAATGAATACAAAAAATATTGAACATACAATTAAGCATTTCGGAAGAAGTTTTTTTAAAATCCTTTTGATTTCAATTTTAAGAAAGAAAAAAGATAAGGTTTATATCGCCGTCTGCCTTGATGGAGGATTGGGTGACAATATAAGAGAAAAGGCGGTTTTAAATGAACTTGTAAAAATGGAGCAAAATATTGTTATTGATATGTATTGCTGGAAAAGAAAATCTTATAAAGTGTTTAGGGATATTAAAAATATTAGATTTTTTCTTATGCCGAGAGCATTAAAATTTACTCACAAACAATACGATATTATTTATAAACTCTCTATGTATGAAAGCGAAATTAAAAGGCTTGAAAGCGGAAAAGCGCTTACAGCGCGGATTTTAAAAAATTTGGACAATTATAAAAGCCAATATCCAAACGGCTATCCGCATATCATCAATACTCTAAAAATGACGGCGGGAGTTGATAATGTTGAAAGATTTGCTTTAAACACTCCTTATCAAGAGCGCGATTTGAGAAAATTCGGCATTTTGAAAGATACAAAATATATAACTTTTCAATATGGTTTTGGTTCCCGCGGACAAAATGACAGCGCAAAATGTTGGGATTTTGTTCAATGGCAAAATCTATTGTCAATTTTAAAGAGCAGATTAAACAAAGATATTAAAATCGTTCAAGTGGGTTTAAGCCGTCAAACTTTTAAAAATGCGGATATAAACACGGCAAGACGCACGAATTTTGACGAACTCTGCTCAATAATTAAAGGCTCTATGCTGCACATTGATATAGACAGCGCTTGTTCGCATATAGCAAAAGCCTTAAATATCAAATCTCTTATAATTTTTGGTCCCACAGACTCTCAATACAGCGGGTATAAAGAAAACATAAATATAACTTCCTCATCTTGCAAAGGCTGCTGGAAGGGCGTTCAATATAATTATGATAGTTGTCCAAAAGGCTATGAAAAGCCCCGATGTATGGACGAAATCTCCCCAGAATTAGTTGCAAACAAAGCATTGGAGTTTTTGTCCCCTCTCCATTGTTTTAATCATCGTTATTTGATTGCCTTAAAATGCCAAAAAGAGTATAATCCCGCCATATTTTAAATTTCAAGGAGTTATTGATGTCAGCAGATTGCTTGTTTTGCAAGATAATAAAAGGCGAAATTCCTTCCAAAAAAGTTTATGAAGACGATTTAGTTTTAGCATTTGACGATATATCCCCGCAGTCCCCAATCCATATTGTCATAATTTCCAAAAAACACATCGCAAGTTTAAAAGAAGTTTCTCAAAATGATGAAATACTTTTAGGGCGCATTCAAATCGCGGCTTCAAAAATCGCGTCTCAATATCCTCAATTGAGCAATGGATACAGACTTATAAACAATTGCGGAGCGGATGCTCAACAAAGCGTTCAACATATACACTATCATTTGCTTGGCGGTAGGAGTTTTAAATGGCCTCCGGGATAAAGAGCAGCCGTTTAATCGGTCATAGGGCGTTAAATAAATCTTTTTTAAGAAAGGCGGTGTTTTAAAAAAATGGTCAATGTCAAAATCAGAGAAGGCGAATCTATTGAAGACGCTATAAGGCGTTTCAAAAGAGAATGCGAAAGAAGCGGTATAATGCAGGAGATAAAAAAAAGAGAATTTTATAAAGCTCCCAGCGTAGTGAGAAAAGAAAAGCTTGCCGAAGCAAAAAGAAAAATCAGACGCAAAATGCTTAAAGACAATAGATGGATAAAACAGTAAATAAAAGACCTATCAAAAACAGAGAGTTGTATTTAATCGGCTTGAAGCCGAATGCAACTCTCTTTTATCATTTATATTAAAATCGCTTATTAAGGAGGTTTTATGAAAATAAAAGACATCCAAGAATTATTTATAAAAGAAGGCATAGAAGCCGACCCGCGCGGCAAAGATTTAGTAGAGCTTGATATGAAAAAGCGCAAAAAAAATTATGAAGATTTAAGCGCCAAGCAAAAAGAAAATTTTGATATAGAAAGCCTTGAAAATCCTTATTATGATTCAAGAATACTTTATGCAGGAAAAGATCCTGATATTAAGACTGTAGCCGTAGGTATAGATATTGAAACTCCAGAAATCCTGCTCGTTAAACAATTGCTCGGCTCAGGTAAAAAAATAGATTTGATTATAGCCCATCATCCCGAAGGTTATGCTTATTCCACTTTCTCAAATGTAATCTATATGCAGTCGGATATTTTGTTTAGACAAGGCGTCGCAATAAATATATCGGAAAAACTCATATCTGCGCGCGCAAAAGAAGTGGAGAGAAGCGTATATCCTCAAAATAATGAGAGAGTGTCTGACGCGGCAAAACTTCTTGATATTCCCTTGATGAGCGCCCACACTGTAGCCGACAATCATGTAGTCTCATTTTTGCAAAGAGAAATTGACGCTTTAAAGCCCGCATATCTGGGCGATATAATGGATTTTTTAAATAAACATCCCGAATATATTCATTCTTCAAAATTTGGTCAGCCTCCGGTAATTTTGCTTGGAGATAAAAATTCCCGCTGCGGTAAAATTTTTGTAGATATGACGGGCGGAACGGAAGGACCGATAGAATCTTTTGAAAAATTAAGCCAAGCCGGCGTCGGGACTATAGTCGGCATGCACTTGAGCCAAAAAGCCGTAAAAGAAGCGGAAAAACATAAAATCAATGTTATTTTGGCGGGACATATATCGTCTGACAATTTGGGTTTGAATTTGCTGTTTGATAAACTTGAAAAAAAGTTAGGAAAACTTGAATTTATAGAAATCTCAGGTTTTAGACGCTTTAGAAGATAGTCCTTTTTTTGGGGGCATTATGGCGATTTCTCAAGAAACTATAGAAAACATAAAACTATCAAGCGATATAGTCTCTGTGATAAGGGAATATGTCCCGAGTTTAAAAAGGGCGGGACGCAATTGGACTGCTTGTTGTCCCTTTCATAATGAAAAAACTCCTTCTTTTGTCGTAAGCCCTGAAAAAGGGATTTTCAATTGTTTCGGCTGCCATGCGGCGGGCGATGTTTTCAAATTTATATCTCTTGCCGACAATGTTTCGTGGATAGATGCGGTGAGAAAACTTGCTCAAAGGGCTTCTATAGAGATACGAGAAACAAAAGAAGAAATAATAAAATCGTCTCAAAAGATGAAATTATTTGACATCTTGGAAAGCGCGGCGGTTTTTTATAATAGATGTCTTCTTGAAAGCCCTCAGGCAAAATTTGCAAGGCAATATTTACAAAAGCGCGGAGTAAATACCGAGACTGTCAAAAAGTTCAAATTGGGTTTTGCTCCAAAAGGCTCTCTTTTGCAAGCTATATCCAAAAAACATATAGCGGTTGACGACATTATAAAAGCGGGGATTATCACCAAAACAGAAAGCGGCTCTTTATTTGAATATATGTCCGACAGATTGGTATTTCCTATTTTTGACGCTTCGGGCAAAGTTTTGGCTTTCGGCGGCAGGACGCTTTCAGAGCAGCAGCCCAAATATCTAAATACTCCCGAAACTTTGATATATTCCAAATCGTCAAATCTTTACGGCTTATATCAGACTTTGCCGTCTCTTAGAAAAGAAAGAAAGATAATAGTTCTTGAAGGATATATGGATGTTGTGATTCCTTGGCAATTTGAAATTTCAGGCGCAGTGGCTTGTCTTGGAACTTCTTTTACAAAAAATCACGCCAAACTTATATCAAGATATGCCGATAAAGTCACTCTATTATTTGACGGCGACGATGCAGGTAGAAGCGCGGCGCAAAGAGCTTTTGAAATTCTCATAGAAGATTCCATAGAATGCCGAGCATCTGAACTTCCCGAAGGCATTGACGCCGACGAATATCTAAATGAAAACGGCAAAGAAAAGTTTTTAAGCCTTTTGGACTCAACGGCAAAAAGCGCCATAGATTTTATGATAGAGAGGATATTGTCTCAGACGGGGAAAAACACTCCTGAATCTAAAGCAAAAGCGGCGTCTATATTGCTTGATTTTGTTTTAAGAAATCCCAATGAAATAGTTCAGGGAGAGTGGCTCAACAATATATCTCAAAAAATAAATATATCGCATGAAGCTCTTTTAATGGAATTTAAAAAGAAAAGAGCTTCAAAATTTAAAATAGCGGCGCGCGGCGCTCAGCCTGACGAACAAAAAGCCTCTGTTAAAAAGCAAAAGTTAGTCTTTTCTTTAGAGGAAATTTTGCTCAGTTTGATTTTAGTTGATAGAGACCTTATAGAGAAAATCGCCGATTCCGATTTTGAAGATGAAAGATGTAAAAAGGTTTATTATTCGGCTGTTAAGGGCATTAAAGACGACGAGATTTTAACTTCTCTTTCAGAGCAAGACGCAGCTTGGTTTTCAGATTTATTGTTTAGAGATTTGTCTTATAGAAATGCAGACAATATACATTCTAAGCAAAGTAAAGAGCAGGATAGCGAAGAAGAATCAGTTAAAAACAATGCAAAAGACAAAGCTTTTATCAGAGAAACTTTTGATGCTGTTTTAAAAGATTTGCAATTGCGCCGTTTGGAAAAGAGGCGCCAGACTTTAAAAGAGGCGGTTGCCGATATAACCGTCAAAAAAAGAGCCTATGATGAAAACATTATAAAAGAATACAATGATTTAAATACTCAATTGAAAGGTTCAAGGAGATAAAATGTCAAAACAACAAGATTTGTTTCAAAAACTTATTGAAGAAGGTAAAAAACGCGGATTTCTAACTTATGACGAAGTAAGCAAAACAATACCGTCGGGAGAGTCTATTGAAAAAATAGACGGATTTTTGGCTGTATTAGACGATATGGGCATAAAATTAATTGATGATAAGAAAAATACAATTTCAGAAAAAGCCCTTAGAAATCAAGGCAGCGCTGTGGAACAATCTGTAAAAATAACAAGCGTTGAAGACGAAGAAATAAATCCTGTCAGAATGTATTTAACTGAGATGGCAAAAGTTCCTCTTTTAGAAAGAACTGTTGAAGTGGAACTTGCAAAAAATATCAGAGAAAATGAAAAGAAATTACAGGCTATAGTTTTAGAATCTCCTCTTATTATCAAAGAAATTAGAAATTGGGAAACTCTCATAAGCCAGCAAGAGATGACGCCCAAAGAACTTATGCCCAGAGGCAGAAAGTCAAAAGCTCAACTTAGAACTATGGGCGCAAAAATAAAAAATGCCGTTCAAACAATCAATCGTTTAGAAAACGCTATAGTGGCGCATAGCAAGAAACTCAAAGAAAAATCTATTTCCGACAAACAAAAAATAGAAATA
>JAISKX010000201.1 GCA_031260765.1 Endomicrobium sp.
GCTCTTGGCGGCGAAATAGATTTAGACGACGGCACAAGTTATTTAGAGACTCTTATGCAGGTTTTTGTGCCTATCAGCCAAGAAAAAACTGTTATTTTGCTTCAAGCTTCAACTATGACGGGGCATTTTGCCAATTTCACAGACGGCGAAGTCCGCCAAACGCAAAAAGGCAATCCTTTTTGGACTCAATATACAGTTCATTACAAAGGCGCGGCGGGCGGAGTTAAATATGTTGAGCTCGGCATAGTATCTCAATATAGATTTATGGATTCTTTAAGCGGATTAAATCACAATCAAGGCGAAGTCGCAAAACTTTTAGACGGTATAAGAGATGTCGGCTCTATGACTTCTCTCTTATTGCCTTTATCCGAAATGGTATTGTCTGAGACTTATTCAGGAGCTACCGATTATTCTCAAACAAAAGCTCTCTTAACCACTTTGAGCGGCGCATTTTTAGCCAATGTTTTGACAGTCGGGGCTATGACAAATGATAGCGGCGCATTATATTCAAGGGTCAGGCTTGAAGAAGTTGAACAAGAAAAGATAAGCGTTTTGCAATCTATTTGGCTGCAAGGCAATTTGAGCGGTTTTAGCATAGATGCAAATAATGGACATATAGGCGATTTCAGCGGGACTATGGGCGGTATTCAAGCAGGTTTTCCTCTATGGCGCGGAAGAAATAGCGTAGGGGTATTTCTCAATTATGATTATAAGAATTTAAAAGAAGCGTCTGATAAGGCTGATGTGGACGATATAAGGCTCGGCGCATATATGGGCTATTTCTTTGACGATAATATAAATATCAAAGGAAATATCAGCGCGGGCATACAGAATTTTAAAACAGAAAGAAATGTAGCGTTTTATAATGTTGCAACAAGGGCTAATAGCGATTTTAATACATATAGTTTGGGGCTTGGGGTTCAAGGCGAATATGTTATGCCTATGGATGAAGAGACCGATTTTAAACCCTTTATAGAATTGCAATCGGGTTTTGTATTTAACGGCGATATTGAAGAAAGCGGAGCGGATGCCGTAAATCTCAAAATAAACGGCGGTTCTTATGTCAGGGTGAATACCAATATCGGTATTATGCTTGAAGATTCCACAGGAACATTCAATTGGCATGTGCGCGGATATTTAGGTTTTGTATTGGCGGGAAGCAGACCGGAATATCAAATAAGTTTCGCATATATGCCTAATTATGAGATGGATATTTGGGGAACTAATATCCCTGATTTCTATCTCGGCGCAGGCGCTTGGATTGAGCAGAGAATAGGCGAAAGTTTGAGCATATTTGCAAACGGCGATGTGAATGCGGGCGACGGCGCATGGAATTATGCTATAAGCCTTGGAGTGAGTTATAGGGTAGGCGGCAATTACAATCAATTGAAAACTTCAGAAGATATTATGAGAAGCGGCGAGTATAAAAATAAAGTTTCTCTTGTAGGACGGGACAATTATGCCGCGCCGAAATCAAAATCTTTGCCGTATAAAACGACGGATAAAAATGTAGTCGTTGGAGCTGAAACTCAAGTATTTAATCAAAACACGCAAGAAAGCATTGAAGTGATAGAAATAGACCGCCAGCCCAGCGATATATATAATAATGATGTCAGAATTGAAGTTGAAGAACAGAATTTTGAAAATAAAGTAAAAAGCGGCGACGAAATAACAAGCGAGGAAAGAGCGGCTCATCAAAGAAGGCTTGCTCAATTGCAAGTTTTGGCGCGAAGAGATGCGCAAATTCAGGCTCAAAAACAGGTTGAAAAAGAAGCCGCCGCTCAAGCCGCCGAGGCTCAAGGTCAAGCCGAAATAATATCCGACTCAGCGGTGTCAACTTCTGTGGACGAAAAATCCAGAAGAGCTCTTGCAAAAAGCATAAAAGAATCTGACGACGCCATAGTGGTTTTAAGAAGCCCGCAAGGCTCTATAGCCGAAGTTGACGCCGATATGGATTTATATGAAATCATCTCTACCGATGAAGAAGATGATATAGTCATACAAAGCCCCAGATATTCTTCGTCAAGAAATCAAGACTATGCTGATGAAGCGGTTGAAAGCAGAAACAGAAGAGCGGCGGTTTCAGAAATAAAGGTTATAGACAGAGACAATATAGTTTCTTATGAAGAGAAAGGCATTAAAACTGTAATTTGCGTATTTGATAAAGGCAGTTATGCTCTATCAAACAGTAAGAAAATAGACATAAAAAACATAGCCTCTCAGATAAAGAGATATAACTATACAAAAGTCTCGGTAATCATAAACAAAGGCTCAAGAACAATAGACAAAGTATTAAATGAAAACAGAGCGAGAGTTATATATGAAGAATTGTATAAGAACGGCATAGACATAAGAAAGTTAGACTATATAAATGAAGCCTCCGATACCAAAAACGGCGACCGCGGCGTGATAATAATAGATTATATAGCTCAATAAAAACTTTAAATTCATAAAAAAATCTCCCTCCTTTTTATAAAGCAGGGAGATTTTTTTTATTTAGAGGCAAATAAATGTCAGATAAACGCAATGAAAAATTAGCCCAAATTCCAAAACTGCCCGGCGTATATATTATGCGCGACGGGATAGGAAATATTATCTATATAGGCAAAGCCAAAAGTTTAAAAGACAGAATTTCATCCTATTTCAATGCCGATATGGAGTCCAAATCTTCGGCAATAATTACGGCAATGCGCAAAATAGATTATATCCTATGCGCCTCAGAGCGCGAGGCTTTGCTTGTAGAAAGACAACTCATCAATAAAATACAGCCGTATTTCAACGCTATGTGGAAAGACGATAAAACTTATCCATATATCAAATTTTCTTTGGGCGAGGACTTCCCAAGATTGTTTTTTACAAGAAAAAAGTTAAACGACAAGGCTCTATATTTTGGACCCTACCCTCAAATTTTCTATATCAAAAAATTTGTCCGCTGGGTGTCAAAACTTTTTAAAGTCCGCCCTTGCAAAATAGATTTTTCAAAAGACTCTTTGCCGGACATTAAAAAAGTCAAATCCTGTCTATATTATCACACAAATTTATGCCCTGCTCCCTGTATGGGCAAAATCTCTTCTGAAGACTATAAAGAAAAAATCAAAGATGCCGAGTATTTTTTAGACGGAAAATTTAAAAAACTTACAGACGAATGGAAAAAGCAGATGATTCTTTTAAGCAAAGAATTAAAATTTGAAGAAGCCGCGCAAATAAGAGACAGACTTTATGCCTTAGATTCTATGTCTGAAAGAGTGATGATAAGCCAAATCACTCAAGACGATA
>JAISKX010000206.1 GCA_031260765.1 Endomicrobium sp.
GTTCAAGAAAAAAAGGTGATTTAGCCAATGGTCTCGCCATAAGATTGAATCAAGAGCATGCTGACAAAATGTGGATTATCAAGACTGTTTCAAAAAAAGAAGAGGCAATTTTCTATGAACAATTTCTCTCGATTAAATACGGGATACCCACAATAGTTTTTAATGCTTATACAAATAATAAAGATACGGAGTCGCGTGTAAAACAGGCTTTCTGCGATAAAATGTTTGAAGAAATAGACACTGAAAATAATGTTTTAAAACTCATGAGCGATTATAATATCTTTGAAGAATATCCTCATCATCAGCCAAAAGCAGTTATAAGAGGGCAAAGCGCAAGGAGATTTATCAATTTAGATTTTTTTGCAGGCAGACAAACAGGTAAAGATAAAGGCTGGCATTCTCACCGCATATCGCTTAATACAAGCGGAGACAAAATAAAAAACAATCTAAAAAAGTTTTTCAGCGTCCGAAATGGGAATAAAAATACTTGGCGCATAGAAACGGAAAGAGCGGAATATGACGAAGCCGAGAAATTCGCAAAAAAAATATTGAGTTTTTACGATTTTGATTTATTGATAAAGGCTAAACTAACAAAAAACAAAAGTTTTTACGCTATGCCTTTCTCTCATTTAAAACCCTTTATGACTATTCCATTATTACAAAATGGCAAAATTATTGAAGATGAAATAAAAGCCGTTTCTTATAGCGATTACGACGGATTTGTATATGATATAAGCGTTTGTGATTTTAGACAATTTGCGGCAAATGGAATGATTGTTCATAATTCCGTTTATTCATGGCGCGGCGCTGACATCAATAATATTTTAGACTTTGAAAAAGATTATCCGGGAGCAAAAAGCGTTAAGTTGGAACAGAATTATCGTTCCACGCCCAAAATTTTAAATACCGCTTGGCAAGTTGTCCAAAATAATGATTCAAGAATTGACAAAAGGTTGTGGACGCAAAATACCGACGACGGCAGCGTTTCAGTTTTAAAAACTTCTAATGAAAATGATGAAGCCGCAAAAGTTGCAAATATCATCTCAATAAAATCCGCCAACGGCGTTTCTCTTTCTGATTGCGCCGTTTTTTACCGCACAAACGCTCAGTCGCGCGTTTTTGAAGATGCTTTTAGAAGAGCGGATATTCCTTATGCTGTGATAGGAACTTTAAGATTTTACGATAGAGCGGAAATCAAAAATATTATGGCTTATTTAAAACTCATACATAATCCCAATGATAATGTCAGTTTTAAAAGAATTATAAATGTTCCCAAACGGGGCATAGGCAAAACCTCTATGGAAAATCTTGAAGCGGAAAGCATTAAAAGAAATTTATCTATTTGGCAAACCATACCATTTATAAAAGAAATCAATATAAACAGAAACGCCGCCGCCGCTATAGAAGATTTTGTTGTTTTGATTAAAGGTTTTATGTCATTAAAAGAAACTGAAAGCGTAAAGAGCATAGTTGAAAAAGTGATTTCGCATAGCGGCTATTTAAAAGAACTTGAACTTGAAAACAGCGCCGAGTCGCAAACCAAAATAGAAAATATAAAAGAATTGATTACGGCGGTAGAAGATTTTGAAAATCGTTCTCCCGACAAAACTCTCAGCGGATATTTAACTCAGATTTCTTTGGTGAGCGATATGGATTCCTATGACGATTCCAAAGGCAAAGCAGTTTTAATGACTTTACATCTTGCCAAAGGTTTAGAATTTGAAAATGTTTTTATCTGCGGTCTTGAAGAAGGATTATTTCCAATCGGCGAAACTTCTTTTTTTCCACAGGATTTAGAAGAGGAGCGCCGCCTTATGTATGTCGGTATGACGCGCGCAAAAAAACATTTATATTTATGTTGGGCGACGGAAAGAATGTTGTATGGAAAAACAAAATGGAATTTATTGTCCCGTTTCGTAATAGAGGCAGGCTTTAAAGATGATTTCGCCGCAGAAAACAAAACTCAAAAAAGCGGCGATTTCCATTTCAACAGACTCCCCAAAAAAATATGGTCTCCAGAAAGTCCAAATCCGAGCAATAGAAAAAGCGGCTTTGCCGCTACCGCAACCATAGACTATATTCCAAGCGACGACGAAATAATTCAAGACGAGCCCAAAGACGACAGCCCGTATCAAATAGGCAAAATGGTGTCACATCAAGTTTTCGGCACAGGCAAAATCATAGACAAACTCGGTTCCAGCAATGACTTAAAATTGGTAGTCCTATTTGAAAACGGACAATGGAAAAAACTTTTAGCCAAAGTGGCAAATTTAAAAATCATATAAAAGGCAAATAGAAAAGAGGAAAGAGGAAAGAGGAAAGACAATAAAAACTAAAAATCTTCGCTTCCTCTAAAATCCCGAAGGAATTTAATGTAGTTAATAACCTCGCATTGCTGCAAGCTATGCGGGGGACAAGGAGAAAAAAATGGAAATCAAAAAGAAAATATTAGTTGGAGGGGGGGTAGCCTAAGAAAAGCCTCCACTAAGTTTTTTGAAAAGATTTTTTCTGTTAAGAACGAAAATGACTTTAAAGTTTTTAGAATTTTGGGAATTAGAATAAAATTATTCAAAAAAGATAATATTTTGCCAAGTAGTATTGATTTAGAAAGTTCAACTATTTGTCAATTAAAATGCAGATTATGCGGGCTTAGAAAGAAAATATATTATAGAGGATCAGTAGGGGCAGGCTTCTTAAAATTCGAACATTTTAAAGAATTTATAAACAGAAACAGATTTATTAAACATATAGAATTATCTAATAATGGAGAAGTTTTTCTAAATCCAGAATTGTCAAAAATTATAAAGTATGCGTATTCAGAAAAAGTTTCTTTGACGGCTGAATACGGAGTTAATTTCAATACTGTGTCCGATGAAGTGCTTGAAGCGCTTGTTAAATATAAATTTGAAAAGATATCTATTGCAATTGACGGAGCGTCGCAAGAAACATACTCAAAATATCGAATAGGCGGAGATTTTAACAGAGTAATTGACAATATAAGAAAACTAAATACCTACAAGAAAAAATATGAGAGTGTTTATCCAAAATTATGGTGGCAATATGTTCTTATGCAAAGTAGTGAAGATGTGAGTGAAATAAAGAAAGCCAAAGATCTTGCAAAAGAATTAAATATGTCCATTTTCTTTAAATTGACTTATGAAAAAGGATATATCCCCAATAATCCCGATATATTAATTGCGGAAACGGGACTGAAATATCTTAATAGAGAGACATTCACAAAAAATACAAAAAGTTTGTATGCCAATATGTGTCAATCATTATGGAACAAACCTTATATAAATTGGGATGGAAGATTATTAGGATGCTGTTATGTTTCTCAAAACGATTTTGGAGTCAATGTTTTTGAAATAGGTATTGAAAATGCTCTAAAATCAGCAAACTATGTATATGCCAAAAGATTATTATCGGGCAAAATAGCATATAAAGATTATCCCATACCTTCTCCAACGAACGGATGTAAAGGACAAAAACGTATTCCATGCCTTTATTGCATACGCTATAAATATATATTTGAAAACAAGAGTTTTATTAATCCCAAAAAATTATAGGATAAAGACTGAAATAATTGCTATATCATAAATGGCAGAGAGAAAAGAGAAGAGAGAAAAGATAATAAATACTAAAAATCTTCGCTTCCTCTAAAATCCCGAAGGGATTTAATGTAGTTAATAACCCCGAATTGCCGCAAGCAATGCGGGGAACATAGGAGACTAAAAATGGATACGAATGAAATTTATATATATGAACAGATTTCTG
>JAISKX010000240.1 GCA_031260765.1 Endomicrobium sp.
CGCAGACTTTGGCACAGGCTTCGGCTGGACAGGCGGAGTTGGAGCAAATTACAAATTTTAACGAAAACGACGACTAACGGCTTTCTCGCAAGGAGCGCAAAGAAATATAACGACAAAGACAAAGACCACGCAAGGAGCGCAAAACGGCAAGGGCAAAGGCATATAAATGCAAAGTCTTGTTGTTTTGCGCTCTTTGCGGTTCAACCCTTGCGAAACTTGCGAGAAAGCCGTTTGTGCCGTTGCAGTTATCTGCCCTCCGATTAGTTGTCTTTTATACCTCTTTTTGATAATATCCATACCATTACAAAGCAGAAAAGGAGGGAAAATATGCCTCAAATAGATAATTTTAGCGTCCAGAATTTTCAAAGGGATGTTTTTAGCGTGTTTGATAAATATGGAATGGGGATAAATGATGCGTTAAGATTGCTCTCCAACAGAAATATAGATAAATATGCAAATCCTATAAGGTCTGACGAATTAAAGAAAAGTTTTATTGAATTGAAAAAAATTCAAGCTGAATGTCATGAAAATGGGGAATATAAAATTTCTGATGAAGTCGTAAAAAATGCTCAAAAGGTATTGACGGCAATTGTCAGCGCAGATATAGGTATGAAAATTCCCATGTTTTCCGCAAATCCTATGGAGCAAATCGGTTTTACATGGGATGCGCAACAACACAGAGTGTCTTTAGGAGTGGATTCAGATGCAATGCTTTATTTGACAATAATAGAAAAGTCTATGCCGCATAAGTATTTATATATGCAGAGCGATTTGGATAATATCCATGATGTTTTGACAAAAATTAGAGAGGTTATAGAAAGAGATAATTTAGATTTTGAAAGACATGTAAGCGCAAGAAGTAGTTTGGAAAAACAAGTTTTTGCAACTTTATTAGCCTTACATTGTGAAGCAATAATAAGGGAATAGTAAAATTAATATACAAATTATCCTTTCAGCAACCATTCAAAAACATTCACCTGCTTTATTCCATTGTATGCCGTGCGGGGTTCGTAATCTTTGGTTAATATAAATTTGGGATTGTGGTCATGTATGGCATTTAGAGGGGCGAGTTCTCTTGCAAGAATTGATTTGTCTAAAATCGTATCGGCAACTTGATAATATTGCGTTCCGTCTAATCCTTCGGCTACAAAATCCACTTCTTTGTCCGCAACTTTTCCTACGGATACCTTGTAATCCCGCCTTAATAATTCTAAATAAACGATGTTTTCCAAAATCCGTCCGCTGTCCGCCTCTTTGTCTCCAAGCAAATAGTAGCGCAATCCAATATCAATAAGATAATATTTATCAAGGGTTTGTAAGAGTTTTTTGCCTTTTACATCATAGCGGCTTGCTCTATATAAAATATAACTATCGCGCAAAGCGTCTATATAACTTTCTATTGTAAGCGGCAAAATTTTTACGCCGTCGGAAGTCATTGTATCACTGATTTTTTTGATAGATGTCAAATTGCCTATATTGTCGGCAATAAAGCGCGCGGTCATTTCAAGACGGGATATGTCGCGGATTTTTTTATTTTCTACTATATCTTTTAAAACTATCGTATTGTAAATTCCGCCTAAATAATCACGGATTTGAGCGCTTCTGCCGGACAATTCTATGGCATAAGGAAATGAACTTTCTTCCAAATACCGCTTAAAATTTTCAGGCGCTGAAACATTGGGATATGCCGATGAATACTCTTTAAAGGACAAAGGAAACATTTGAATTTCTACATATCTTCCAGAAAGCAGCGTCGCCCACTCGCCCGATTGCATTTTTGAATTTGAGCCTGTCAGATATAAATCAACATTATTTTTGATAAACAGCCCGTCAGCCGCTCTTTGAAAATCCGGCGCATTTTGTATTTCATCTATAAAAATATAATTCTTCTTGTCATCAATAAGCCGAGAATTAATATAATCGTATAATTTATCCCAAACGAGCAGTTCTCTATATTCCGGCATTTCAAGATTAATGCTTTGAATTTGTCTTTTTTCAATGCCCATTTCTTCAATGAGTTTTTTCTGATAGAGTTCCAAAAGCGTGGACTTCCCGCACCTGCGAACCCCTGTTATAATTTTTATCAATTGTTTATCTTTAAAACCAAGCAATTTTTCAAGATATATTGTGCGCTCTATCATTTTTTCCTCCCTTTTTGATATTTTCCCTCTCTTGCTCTTGCATATCTTTTAGATACTATATAATAAAAACTATCGTAAATCAATAACTTTTATATATCGTAATATAAAAACATCTAAACTTTGTAAAGTTTTTATTATTATTTGATTATAAATAAGCAAGTTTAAAAAATCAAAAAGATTGCAAATCGGCTTATTTTTAGTATAATCCAAGCGCTTCGGATAGACAAATTTGATATTAAAAATGGCTCAAAAGCCGTTTTTTCTTGTGTAGTCATAAAAAAGGAGGTAGTTTAAAATGAAAAAGAAACTGATTTTAGCAGTATGTAGTTTTGCTTTTGCGGCTTTTGCCTTAGGGTGTTCTACAAGGGTGGCAAAGGTTGATAATGTTCAAATGACAGCCAAACTTCAAGTCAATAAAGTGATTTTTATCGCAAAGACGGCGGATGGGACTTATAGCGGGAAAACTTATAATGGCTCAGGCGCAAATATTCAAAATAATTTTGCGGCAAATATCAGAATACGCGCTTCGCAAGTGATTACAGGCAATCAAAATGATTTTATGAGCGAGGCAAAACAAGCAAAAGCCTATTATATAGTCAAACCGACCATACTGCATTGGGAACCGAGAAATGCCGCTTGGAGCGGAAAGTCAACGCAAGTTGAAATCAATGTAATAGTTTATGATGAGTTTGGAAAAGAACTCGTCAACAGAAATCTTAGTGCAGTAGGGCGTTCGGTGACATTTACAAGTCAAAGCGCCGAAGGTATAGCCAATAATTTAATCAAAGATTTTTGCAGTGAAATATTTTAGCCAAATCGGCTGTAATGGAGGAAAAAATGAAAAAAATAGTATTAGCAGTATCAGTATTGTTAACGATAGCGTTTTTTGCAAATGCCGCTTTTGCGGCGAAGTTGGTTGAGGCAAAGACATTTAAGGAAACATTTTACATTAAAGATGCTACCGTAGTCCGCAAAGCGCTTTTAGCGGCATGCGCAGAAAGAAAATGGGACGCAAAAGAAATTAAGACAGGGCAAATAGAGGCGGTTTTAAGAACGACAAAATATTCGCTGACTGTTTCTATTGCTTATGATAATAATGGCTATTCAATCTCATACAAGGATAGCGTCGGACTGCATTATAATGAGAAGAAAAATGTAATCCATTCAAGTTATATAAGATGGCTTGATAATTTAATCTTGGATACAAATAAGAACATCAATACAATGCGAAATTAAAATGAACGAAAAAAGTAAATACAGCGATTTTATTTTAAAGGATAATATGTCTCATCAGCCGCCGATGTTGCTGGTTGATGAGATTTTGTATGAGACGCAAGACACAGGCTCTACGGCTTTTACTATAAGAAAAGATAATATCTTTTTAAATTCCGACGGCTCTTTTTGCCGAGAGGCTTTTATAGAAATCGCCGCTCAATCTTTTGCCGCTGTGGACATTTATCATAAGAAGCGGGACAATCTCAAAACCACCAAAGGTTTTTTGGCGGCTGTTAGAGATTTCTCCTTTTATGCCGATGCAAAAGAAAACGATAGGCTGATATGCGAAATACATAAATTTGACGAAATGGAAAAACTTCATTTTGTAAATGCAAAAATCTCATCCGATGAAGGCATTCTATTTGCAAAAGGCGAGTTCAGAATTTACGAATTGCCCGCTGAGGACATCAAATGAAAAAAATATTACTTTCTTTAATTATTCTTTTTATATCCATCAGCGCTTATGCGGCGGAGCCTTTTGAAGTTTTTGCCCGCTTTACAACAGTATCAAACATAGAGGCTGACTTTAAAGCAGAAAGAATTGTGGCAATATCTAAAAAACCTTTTGTCAGCAGCGGCAAAATCTATTTTCAAAAGCCCAACAACTTAAGATGGGAATATCTTGCGCCGCTCAAATACGCTTTTGTCAATGCAAATAATAAAACGCATTTAATACAATATGACGATAAAAACAAAAAAGTCGTCAAAGATATTACCAACCGCCAAGAAGCAAAAGCCGCAGATTATCTCAATATGTTTGTCAATATGGATATGAAAATTATAGAGGAATTCTATAATATAAAGACATTTTCAACAGATAAAGAAAGCATTGTTTTGTCTCCAAAAAACAATTCCGACAGCCAGATAATAGACAAAATTCAAATTTTCCTTTCAAAAAAAGAAATAGCGGTTGAAAGAGTGGAAATAATCTATAAAAACTCAGATAAAATGATTATTTCATTCGCAAATATAAAAATAAATCAAAAGCTGCCCAACAATGTATTTTCTATTTAATTTTATATCCA
>JAISKX010000248.1 GCA_031260765.1 Endomicrobium sp.
TTCTTGTAATAATTCTGGCTCCCACATGCACTACATATAATCATACTACCTCCTTTTTGCTTTCAATTGTATGATTATATCATATTATTCTTATGTTTCACTAAAAACAGAGCAATGCCCTCTATGGAGGGGTGGACGCGAAGCGGATGGGGTGGTGCCGTTCAACATAAATAAAAAAAGACACAAGCCTTAAAGGCTTGTGTCTTTTTTATCAGGTATAGATTTTTACTTGTAGATTGGAAATGTGGATTGGATGAATATATTTACTGAGCGGAATGCTTTTGCGCCTAATAAGCCGCCGCCATATACATGACCGCCTGCTGCCGCGGAGGCGTGTATATGCGCAAAAAAGTTTTCCTTGATATTATATACAGGTAAAAGGTGGGGCGGCACTTGCTCAATCGGGAGAATCTCGCCTGTAAATGAAAGGATTTCTCCCGGCATTGCCACAGCAATAATATCAAGCGGCGGCGGATATACCGCGCCGGACGGCATCACATATTTTGCATCATAAATGGAACCTATCGCTCCAGAAATATACGCGTTTTTCCACCCGATTTGTTGGATAAAGGAATTGATTGTTCCCCGAACTTCTTCGTCCTTTTTAACAATGATTTGATATTGACTGCTCATTATGCCTCCGTGTTTTGTTATTTGCCAAAATCCATAGCAAAAAATTCTTTGGTTATTGGAGATTTGCGATTATAGTCCATCGCAATTGAATAAATATCTGTGATTTTTTGATAAAAACGCCTCTCTGATAAACGAATTTCGCAAATTGAGATTGAGATATTTTGTCAAAAAATGATTTTATTATTGAAAGGTGGATTGAAGAAACTATTAGCGGAACAAAATCGCCAGAAAAAAGGCTTCTTGGTTCGCTTTTGGAAGAAGTAAAAAGGGATGACCTTATTATTTGTTCTGAATTATCAAGATTGGGACGCAGTTTATTTATTGTCTATATTAAATCATCTTATTCAACAATTCAGGGTTGATATTTCCTCCCGCTTTAATAGCCATCAAAAAATTTTCAACATCTTGTTTAATAACACCACCTAATTCTTGTGCTTGTTTTTCTGCCCTTTTAAACCACTTGAAAGCCTCTTTATAATCCTGTTCTACTCCATGTCCTTCATAATACATTTTTCCCAAATTACATTGCCCAACAATATTTCCTTGTTCTGCCGCTTCTTTAAACCACTTGATTGCCTCTATAAAATCTTGTTTTACGCCGCTGTCACAACAATATATTAGTCCTAAGACACATTGCCCCTCACAATTGTCTTGTTCTGCTGATTTTTTGCTCCACTTCAACGCCTCTTGAAAATTTTGTTTTGTCCCATAACCATAAAGATAGGTTCTTGCTAAATGGGCTTGAGCGAGAGCATTGCCTTGTTCCGCTGATTTTTTTAACCATTTAAACGCCTCCTCGTCATTCTGTTCTACTTCGTCATTGCCATTGTGATACATTGCTCCCAATTTACATTGTGCCTCAGCATCGCCTTGTTCTGCCAATTCTCTCGTTGAGGACGCAAAGAAAATTCCTGGATTTTCGTTCCATATTTTGCCAAATATTTCTGACGCTTTTTTAAAAAATTCTTCACTGTTTTCTTTAATTCCCATAACGTTGTCTCCTATATCAAAAGTCAAGATGGTATAAAGGATATACTCTGACTTTTTTGAATTCTGATATTTTTTATTTCAATACTCATTATTTGATTTTCTTTGTTTTTTCTCTTTCAAGTTGTTTGATGCTCTTGCTTGCAGTAGGCAGATTTTCTGGCATTGTGCCGCCCAATTCTTTAATTGTTTGCCTTACTTTTCTACCAACTTCATTATGCGCTAAATTTGCTTTTGTTTTGCCTTTTATATTTTCCCGTTTTAATTTTTCTTCCGCTTGCGTCGCTCTAAATAGATTTGCCGCAAGTTCAGCGCTTTCCATGTGGTCTAAAATCTCCTGACTTTTCTTTAAATTTTTTCTTTTATGTATATCTTTACGCCCCAATCCGCCATAAAGCCCCTTATAACCATAATCTTGAAATATAGCGTAATCCAAATGGGTTTCAACACCAGCATTTCTTGCCGCCGATGCGAGTTTTTTATTATGCAGTCTCATTTCATCTCTTAAGAATAATCTCTTTTCATTCTCTGTAATGTCAGGCTTATTGTCAGACAATTCTTGTCTGCGGGTCTGTATAGCAAAATAAGTCTGTCCCATAGAAACAAGCGGTTTTGCTGGGTCTGCATTTTGAATAACCAAATAACAAGCATATCTGGATAAAGCAAAATCTTTAATTTGCCTCTCGCTGCCAGAACCTAATGACACCATTTTGTTGACATCAACAAAATGGTAATCAGCGTCAGCGCCAATCGTTTTTGCAGAAAGCATTGCTTTCTCTAAAACATTTAAAAAATTGCGCCATTCATCATACTCAATCAATGCCGCCAAATCCCTTGCATACCATCTTTCCTCACATTTTTCATCAAGAAACTTAATTGCCTCAAATGGACTGTTGTTTGCTTTAATTTGATTCATGACAGCCTCCTTTGTCTTAATTGATATAAAGCCTGCATGTTTCAAAACGGAATATGCGCTATTTTTATTGAGATATTGCGTTCAACTACCTTATTGACGCAATTTGAAACAC
>JAISKX010000195.1 GCA_031260765.1 Endomicrobium sp.
CTTTAATATCTTTATCTGCCGCAAGTTTTGAATTTCCCTTAAAAATTAGCCCCGAATGCGCTCGTATCCGACAGCAAGGCGGCAAACTCTGTCCCGTTGAAACCTTACTTGCCCGATGAATGCTAAAAGAGCCGTTAGTCTTTTTATTTTATATCCCGCACAATATAATGTGTGCTTCTCCCTTGTCCTACTTGTTCTAAAATTTGTTTATCTGTTAAATCTTGTAAAAGCCTTGTCGCCGTGTCTTGCGATACTTTGCAGATTTTTGCAACTTTTCCAGATGTCATGTGTCCTAAAAAACCATCAAATAGCATATTGATTATTTTGCGCTGTTTTTCATCTATAACAATTTCAATGTTCTTCTTCCAAAATCTCCGCAAAGTCAATTGTAAAGATAATTGATTCATAGCGACATAAAACAAATAATTAGAAATCTGTTAATTCCAATCTGCTCTTTTGCCGAAGGGGGTTAGGGGGAGTTGTTTGCCGAAGGTTATGTTTTTGGGAATTTCGTGGGCGGTTAGGTTTTTGTTCATAAAATCATAAATGTCTTTCTTGGCTTTCTCTAAATCGGCGCCGTCTTTGAGAACTATAAAAGCTTTGAGCCTCTCGTCTCCCAAACGGACTATAATGTCTTTGACTGAGGGATGATTTTTTAAAACTGTCTCCACTCTTTGAGGATAAACATTTATTCCCGCCACTTGGACGGCATTGTCTTTTCTGCCGATTACGGAAAATGATAATGAAGAGTCTATTTTTATAATGTCTGGAATTTCTACAACAAGAGGCGTATTCTTTCTGTATATCATATCTTTGCCATTCTCGTTTTTATATTTCCAAAAAGGCAGCAATGAAAAAGGACTGCCTGCTTTTTTTCTAAAACCGATTGCGCCAGATTCCGACGAGCCGTAAATCTCTGTGAGGCTGAAAGCGCCGTTTTGATAGATTTTTTCTATTAAAGCGTCGGGACAGGGAGCGGTTGAGGTTAAGATTTGTATTTTTGGCGGAAATTTAAAATCCAAATCCATAAGAGTTTTTAAAAATAAAGGGAAACATATAAGCAAAGAATCGGGTTTTAAAATTTCATCCCATTTTAATAAAGGAAGAGGAGCAAGATATTGAACCGATACGCCCAATTCCTTAGGCGTCATTAACCCGAAAATAAACCCGAAAGAATGATGAGCAGGAACTACGCTGACGATTCTTTCTACGCCGTCAAAAAGATGCGCCGCCCCTTTGACTTCTTCAATAATCATATCTTTTGTGTGTATATTGATTTTAGGTTTTCCCGTGCTGCCTGATGTTTGAAATTGCATTTTTTGGTTTTTGATTAGAGATTGACGGCAAGTCTCTATGCGATTTTGAGAAGCGGCATTTTCATCAACAAAACAAAATTTTTCTACATCGTTGTATATTTGTTTTTTGTCTGCTTCTGAAATTTGATTGAGGCTTTTTTCTATGTCTTCATTTTCAAATACTGACATAATATTGATTTTTTTAGACGCTAAGGAAGTTTTTATAAAATCATTGATGATTTTTGCGCTTTCTTTTTGAGTTAGGAAAGGCAAGTATTGTTTTGCCGATTGAATAGCGGTATCAATGGGATTGAATTTGTCTATTATTGCGTCATTGCGGGCTTGACCCGCAATCTCATCTGTTGTCGGAGATTGCGGGTCAAGCCCGCAATGACGACCCAAAGATTGCGGGTCAAGCCCGCAATGACGGCAGGAATCGTTCTCATCAATACTCAAAAGAAAAAATGCCGACGCTCTTTTATATTTTATTTGACTGCCGTATTCTTTTATGGCTATGGGATTTGCCTCATCTATATAACCGAGCAAAACTTTTTTGCATCTATGGGCATTGAGCCAACTTTGAGCGGTAATAAATGCAGAAAAAATATTGGACGGCTGGCTGATTGTAAGGCATAGTCCTCGCAAATTTAAAAGACTTGTGATTGTGCTTTCAATAGAATTGTGAACGGATGCAGAAAATGCAAGGGGCGATGCTAAAATATCGCCGCCGTCAATAATGCTGTCCATAAAATTGCAAGTCTCTCCTACTGCTCCGCTTGGAGTGGAAATTATTAAGCCTATATCGTCTTTTTCTGTTTTAAAATCTATATTTGCATTATCAAAAATTTTTGCCGCGCAATAGAGAGCGGTTTTTGAAATTTCATTGATTCGCCTTAAATCAGAGGGTTTAAAAAAGTCTTCAATGCCCGACGAATTGACAGTAAAAGCGCTGCTTTGAACATAAATTTTATTCATAGTTTTGCTCCCCTACTCCCTCCGTCATTGCGGGCTTGACCCGCAATCTCCGGCGTTGACCGTCCACATTGTGTTGAAGGAGATTGCGGGTCATGCCCGCAATGACGACAATCCCCTCCTATCATTAAAACTGAATTGCAGCCGCCGAAGGATAAAGAAGTTGATATGGCGGTTTTTGAACCGTCAAATTTTATATTTTCTGTCGTTGGAGTTAGATTTATTTTTTCATCTTTTGTTTTGAAGTTTTTTGTTTTTGGGATTATTCCATTATTTAAACTTATGAGAGTTAAACAAGCCTCAATCGCTCCCGCCGCGCCGAGCGTGTGTCCTGTGAGGCTTTTGGTTGCAGATATTGGAATGTTTGGAAATAAATCATTGAATACTTTGGCTTCTACCATATCATTATCAATTGAGGCGGTAGCATGGGCATTGATGAAAGATAAACGGCTTATAGTCCCAAGCGATGCGATGGCTTTTCTCAATCCTCTACCGTCTGGATGGGGTCTTGTTGCGTGATATCCGTCGCAAGCAGAATCGTATCCTAAAATTGCGCCTGTCTGTTTGGCTTTTCTCTTTTGGGCAAATTTTTCTGATTCCAAAATCATAATCCCAGCGCCTTCGCCGAGATTGATTCCATTGCGGTTTTTGTCAAAGGGTTTGCAAGGCTCTGAGCTTGCCACCATGAGTTTTATAAAACCTACGAAAGGAATTAAATTCAATTCGTCGGCTCCACCCGCTATCACCACATCGCAAATATCATTTTCTATCCACCCCGCGCCTATGCCTATTGCATCTGTTCCAGACGCGCAGGCTGTGACTATTGTTTGAAATAATCCTTTTATGCCTAAATCTTTTAAAAC
>JAISKX010000052.1 GCA_031260765.1 Endomicrobium sp.
AAAAAACTCTCGTCTTAGCTCCGCAAGGATATAGCATATCTTATGGCGATGAAATTGCTCTTGACGGTTATGTCAATCTGCCGAATACCGCTCCCTTTCCCTTGCTTTTTGATTATCAAAAATATCTGTCAAGAGAAAATATCCATACAATGTTTAGAGCCGATTCCTTTGAATTTATAAAATCATCTCCAAATCCAATAATGAAAGCCGCCTTATTTATCCGCAATGATATAGTCAAAACCATAGACCAATATTTTAAACCCGCCTATGGCGCGATTTTAAAACCTTTGATTATCGGCGACAAATCCAGCATACAAAAAGAAATAAGAGAAGCCTTTGTTGACGCCGGTCTTATGCACATCTTGGTTGTAAGCGGTTTAAATGTGGGTTTTGTGGGGGGATTGTTTTTAATAATTTTTAAAGCGCTGGGACTTCCTTTAAGAAAAGTTTTTCTTTTAACCATACCTGCAATTTTTTTATATGTCTTAATCACAGGCGCAAACCCGCCTGTATTGAGGGCGGGAATTATGTTTTCTGTGGTTTTGCTATCTTTGGCTTTGGATAGAGAGCCGCTAATTTATAATTCTTTGGCTTTGTCCGCCTTACTGATTTTAATTTTTAGTCCGCAACAACTTTTTACCGCCTCATTTCAAATGTATTATCTTGCCACTATCGGCATAGTTTATTTTTACCCTAAAATCAGCGCTTTGTTTAAAAGTGTCAAAAACCCGTATTTAAAAGCATTGATTTCGGTTTTTTGCGTTACAGCCGACGCGCAAATTTTTATGTATCCAATATCCGCTTATTATTTCGGAAAAATTTCGGCAATATCGCTTTTATCCAATATGCTCGTTGTCCCTTTGATAGGAATAATTACAACTTTGGGTTTTGTGTTTTATTTTGCGTCTTTTATCTCTTCATTTTTAGCAATGCTCTTATCTTATTGTTTATCATTTATGCTTGCTATCATCTTATTTTTGGTAAATTTTCTCGGAACTATGCGCTATGCCTCAATCCCCGTAGCCAAACCGCATCTATGGCAATTGTTTTTCTTTTTTATTTTCGCTTTTGCAATAACAGGATTAAAAGGTAAAAAGAAATGGATAGTTTCCTCTTTGATTTTGCTTATAGGCATATCATATTATTTCACAGAAAAAATTATTGACAATAACAAAACCGCCGAAACATTTTACGAAAACCGCAATATGACTATTCTACACACAAAAAACAAAGGCAAAAACTCCTTTATCATCACACAAAAACAAGGCAGATATTATGATAAATACTACATTTACAATTTCAAACAATACCTATCCTTTGCAGGTCTAAAAAGCCCCGAAATAATCGCCTCAGACATCAAAGACCAAACTCAATTCCAAGAAGACTTCAGAAAACGCTGATTAATTCAAAACTGCAATGGCACAAATGGACAGGACAGGCAAGACTTTATATTTATAAAAAGAGAGGAGCGCAGGCAATTTTTAGTATTGCCTGCGTCAGGGAGTGGAGAAAACAAGGGAGAAATTTGAGGAGAGTTTAAGGAAGAATTTAAATAAGTGATATGAAAACGCTTCAAACCGCGATTTATTGCATATATTTGATACAATACCAAAAAGATAAAAAAAGGATATATTTATGAAAACATCAGCAGGTCTAATCGGAAGGGTGAATTCCGCTAAAAATCTCACATCATTGTTTTTATCCATCTTATTTATAATTTCTATTATCATATCTATGTCTTATATAGTCATAGAGGCAGACCATCATTGCGATGGACAAGACTGCCCTATATGCTTTCAAATACAGAAAAAAATCAATACTCTTAAAGAAGTTTTTGGAAATCATCTTATTGCGTCTTTTTTATTTGCCCTCGTTTTATCTTTTTTAATTGCAAATCAAATCCCCTCGCCTTTAAACAGAAGTAAAACCACATTGGTGTCTTTAAAAATCATAATGAACAATTAGATTGCGCGCAGATTATCTATAAGCAGTCAAATAGCGCTTACTTGCGCTATTTTAATTATTCTATTTTAAAGGAGTTCATTATGAAAAAAATTGTAATAGCATTTATCATTATAGCGGTCGTTGTTGTATTGTTTGCATATATAAGTAAAAAGACGGGCATTTCAAATCCTTCCGATGACAAAAAAATCAAAGTAGTGACGACAATTTTTCCCCAATACGATTTCGTTAGGGAAATAGCAGGCGATAAAGTCAATTTGCAAATGCTCTTAAAGCCGGGAGCCGAGTCTCATTCTTATGAGCCTACCCCTCAAGATATTTTAAAAATCCAAAACAGCAATATATTTATTTATGTCGGCGGCGAATCAGATGAATGGATTGAAAAAATATTGTCTTCCATAGATACAAAAAACATAGCAATAATGCCTATGATGAGCCTTGTAAAAGCGGTTGAGGAGGAAGTTGTAGAAGGCATGCAAGAAGAAGACGAAGAAGAAAACGGCGAAATTGAATATGACGAGCATGTCTGGACTTCCATAGCCAATGATAAAAAAATCGTGTCTGCCATCTCCCAACAATTGCAAATCTTAGATTCTGACAATGCGGACTTTTATAAGGAAAACACGAAAAAGTATCTCGCAAAACTTGACGCATTGGACGCGGAGTTTAAAGATATAGTTGCAAAAAGCAAAAGAAAAACAATCATTTTCGGCGACAGATTTCCGTTTAGATATTTTGCCGACGAATATGGTTTAAAATATTTCGCCGCTTTTAGAGGCTGTTCAACCGAGACTCAGGCAAGCCCTGCAACCATAGCCTTTCTTATCAATAAAGTTAAACAAGACAAAATCCCTGTGGTCTTTTATATAGAAATGTCCAATGAAAAAATAGCCGATGTGATTGTGGAAAGTGCAAAAGTTAAAAAATTGCTTTTGCATTCCGGTCATAACCTCAATAAGCAGGATTTTGAAAATAAAGTTTCTTTTATAGATTTGCTCAAAAGAAATGCCGAAAATCTAAAGGAGGCTTTATGGCAATGATTTCTTGTCAAGATATTTCTTTCGCCTATGAATCCAATATAGTTTTAAGCGCTGTCAATTTTGATATTGAAGAAGGCTCTTATATATCTATATTAGGCGAAAACGGCTCGGGAAAAAGCACTCTTATAAAAGGTTTATTGGGCTTGCAAAAACCAATCAAAGGCAAAATAAACATAAGCGAAACTTTAAAAAACAGCGATATAGGCTATATGCCGCAGACAAATGCCGTTCAAAAAGATTTTCCCGCAAGCGTCTATGAAGTGGTATTGTCGGGCAGATTAAACAATCTCGGCATCAGACCTTTTTATAGAAAGCAAGATAGAGAAAACGCCTTATCAAATATGGAATTTCTAAACATCATTGATATAAAAGATTGTTGTTTTAGAGAATTATCCGGAGGACAGCAGCAGCGCGCTCTTTTAGCAAGAGCGCTCTGCGCCGCGCATAAACTTTTGATTTTAGACGAGCCTTCAAGCGGTTTAGACCCTTTGGTTTCTGACGATTTATATCAATTGATAAAAAATATAAATCTAAAACAAAAAATCGCCATAGTCATGGTAAGCCATGATATAGATAGAGCCGTAGAATATTCCGACTATATTTTGCATTTGCAAAACAAACAATTGTTCTTTGGAACGGCGGCTGACTATTTAAAATCGGATATAGGCAAAATTTTTATGGGAGGACGAAAATGATAGAACTTTTAAGCGAGATGTTTTCTTATACATTTCTTGTTCGGGCAGTGATAGTGGGGTTTCTCGTCTCAATATGCGCATCTTTGCTCGGCGTCAGTTTAGTATTGAAAAGATATTCAATGATAGGAGACGGCTTGTCGCATGTAGGTTTTGGAAGTTTGGCTATAGCGAGCGCTTTAAATCTCGCTCCGCTTGCCGTGTCCATTCCCGTTGTAGTCGCGGCGGCTTTTATACTTTTGAGAATTAGCGAAAACTCTAAAATCAAAGGCGATGCAAGCATAGCCTTGATGTCAACAAGCGCAATGGCTATAGGCGTAATTGTAATATCTATGACGACGGGTCTTACTACCGATGTATGCAATTATATGTTCGGCAGTATTTTGGCTATGAGCGAAAATGATGTTTATTTGAGCGTTGTTTTATCAATAATAGTTCTTATTCTTTTCATAGTCTTTTACAATAAAATTTTTGCCGTCACTTTTGACGAAAATTTTTCCCGAGCGACGGGCGTCCAAGCGGGCATATACAATATGCTGATTGCATTGCTTACGGCAATCACTATAGTTTTAGGCATGAGAATGATGGGAGCTTTGCTTATTTCAAGCCTTATAATTTTTCCGTCTCTAACTTCTATGCGTTTATGCAAAACTTTTAAAAGCGTGATAATATGTTCCGTTTTCGTGTCTGTCCTATGCTTTTTTATCGGCGTGATAATATCATATCTATATGCCGCGCCTACGGGAGCAAGCATTGTTGGAATAAATATAATCGCATTTTGCGCTTTTTCTTTAGCGTCAATGATTAAAAATAAAAAAGGGGGAGTATTATGAAAAAATTATTATTAGTTGTGTTTTTGCTTGCGGGGGTTTTTGTTTGCGCTCAAGCAAAGGATTTGCTTATACGGGAGAGATTCTTTATCACTCAAATCAATGAGATATATGTAAATCCAAAATCCTATTTGGGGATGACAATTGAGCTTGAAGGGATTTTTGATTCCTATGAAGCTTATAAAACAAAAGAAAAAAGATATTTTGTTTTCAGATATGGTCCGGGCTGTTGCGGTCCCGACGCCCAAGCGGGTTTTGAGATAGTTTGGGACAAATCCCACCCAAAAGAAAACGACTGGGTAAAAGCAAAAGGAGTTTTAGAAGAATATGCAGGCGAAGATAAAGTGAAATATCTAAGATTGCGTTTAACTTCCCTTGAAGTTTTACCGACTCGCGGCAAAGAAATAGTATTGAGATAAACGCCCGCCAAGATATATTTGATACAATGAGCCTTTGTGATACTAAAAGCGTGGTCTGTCATTCTGCGCAAATGGAGTCTGTCATTCTG
>JAISKX010000056.1 GCA_031260765.1 Endomicrobium sp.
GCTTCGTCTGCTTGCAAGAAAAGGACTTGGGCTATTCCCTCGTTTGCATAAACTTTTACAGGCAATGCTGTGGTATTTGATATGGCAAGAGTTACAAAACCTTCCCACTCCGGTTCAAATGGAGTTATATTTATAAAGATTCCGCACCTTGCATAAGTGGATTTGCCGAAAGCAATTGTTATTATGTCGCGCGGTATGCGGAAATATTCTATAGATTTGCCGAGTATTACTGAGTTTGGCTCAATTATTATATAGTCTTTTACTTTGACGCTTTCAAAAAGGCTGCTTGAATTTTTGGGGTCTAAGACGCCGCCGCCTTTCATTATCATAAATTCATCGGATAATCTCATATCATAGCCATAGGAAGATGTTCCAAAAGATATGCCTGTTTTGATTTGTGAAGGCTCAAAAGGGGCTATCATTTGCTTTTCAAGAGACATTTTTTTTATCCATTTATCATTTTTGACCATTATTTTTCCTGTTAAAAGCATATTTTACTGCGGCTTTTGCTAAGGACTTTGTTGCATCTATCAATGGGGCTTTTGAGACTGTGTATTGCATTAAAATTGGGATTTCTGTGCAGGCGGCTATGAAAATGTCGGGCTTTAAATCGCTTTCTATTTTGTCTATTGTTTTTTGAAAATCAATAGACGCTTCTTGGGTTTTGCCTTTTTTTACTCCGTCATAAATTGCCGTCATAATATTGTCTTGTATTTCTTTTGAAAAATCTAAAACTTTATAGCCCGCTTTTATAAAAGGTTTATCGTAAATTTTTGCCGCTTTTGTTCCCGTTGTAGCCAAAATTGCAATTTTTTCGGCTTTGGGGAAAGACTCTTTTAAATCATTGAGAGCGCTGTCTATAATGCTTATAAAAGGAAGCCCTATTTCTTTCTTTATGTCAGATAAAAAGAAATGGGCTGTATTGCAAGGCATAATCAAAATGTCCGCGCCTGCTTTTTTTAAAAGTTTGGCGCTGCGCAAAAGTTCTTTTAGAGGGTTTTTGCCTTTCCCTAAAATAAAAGCCGTTCTGTCGGGGATTTGGGGATTATTGTCAATAATAATCCGTATATGCTCTTGGTCTTTTTGCGCAGGCGTCAAACTTATAATTTTGGCGAACAAGTCCGAAGTTGCCTCCGGACCCATTCCGCCGATAATACCTATCGTCTTCTTAGTCATTTAGTCCTGAATAAGCAGTGTATCTCGTTCTGTCAAATTCTTTCTCAGAATCGGCGACGACGAGAGCGCCTACTACATCTCCTGTGACATTCATAGAAGTTCTGCCCATATCCAAGAGAGCGTCAATACCCAAAATCATTCCATAGGCTGCCGCCACGGCGGAGCCCGCTTCAACTTTGAGACCGACAGATTCAAGCACTAAAAGCAGCATAATCGCGCCCGCTCCGGGAACTCCAGCAGTGCCTACGGCGGCAAGAACTGCCGTCAAAACAACCATTACCATTTGACCCAAATCAAGAGGCGAACCTATGGCATTTGCAATAAACATCACGCAAATTGCCTCATAAATCGTAGTTCCATCCATATTGATTGTAGAGCCGAGCGGCAAAGAGAAAGAATATACTCCCCTTGATATACCCATGTTTTCAGCAGTTTTTATGGTTACAGGAAGAGTTCCGCCGCTTGAACGGGTGACAAAAGCAGTAAGCATTGGAGCTCTTGCTTTCTTAATAAAACCGAAAACTCCCAATTTACGCCATGCGAGGAAACCGCCATAGACAAAAATCAAATGGACTGCTAAGGCTATGTAGAGTATTATTGTGACTTTCGCCAAAGGTCCTACGACTTTTGCTCCGTTTAATGCAAATACGCTTACCATCAAAGAGAAAACTCCGATAGGAGCATATTGCATAATCCAGCCGACGATTTTAAAAATAATTTCTACCATACCCTCAAAAAAGATAAATACATTATCGGCGGCTTTTTTAATTCTCTCTTCTTGAGAATCTCTGAGGAAAGCCAAAGACAAACCGATTAGAATTGCAAAGAAAATAATTTGCAAGACCGAGCCTTTATTCATCGACTCAAACATATTGGTCGGAATAACATCAAGGATAATCGCCGACGCCGAAGTTTTTACAGCGGCTTTAGCGGCGCTGTCTGCAACCACTAAATCTATTCCTGTGCCGGGCTGAACAAATATCGCAAAGAGAAGCCCAATTGCGACGGCAAAAATAGAAGTAGCGACATAATAAACAAGCGTTTTAACTCCTACGCGCCCTAACCTTGCCGGGTCAATGCTTGCAGTCCCGACTACCAAAGTGAACAAAATCACAGGAACAATAATCATCTTCAACAGCCTAACAAAAGCGTCTCCAAAAGGAGCGATATAGACTAAAGCCGACTTAGCCGTATCTGCGCCCATTCCTGCAAGAATAACTCCAACGACTCCGCCCACAACCAATCCTAAGAAAATCCTAAGCAAAAGATTTGTCTTAAAATACCAATCAAACACACCTCTTTTTCCGTCTGCCATGTTGTTGCCTCCGTTTTTTTATTGTGCTACACCTTATCTTTTGATAGATAAGATTTTATATTTGAATTTACCTGCGGGCAGCTGCACTTCGCAAGTTTCTCCCGCTTTGTGTTCCAATAATCCTTGAGCCAATGGAGATTGAACTGAAATTTTATTTGCCGCAGGGTCGGCTTCTTCCAAATCAACTATTGTGTATTCAAAAGTTTCTCCGTCTTCATCTTCAATTTTTATAGTGGCGCCGATTAAAACTTTATCCTTTTCAATATTTTGCTCGTCAATCAATTGAGCCATTGAAAGTTTAGAATTTATTTCATTGATACGGCGCATAAGTTTGGTTAGAGTTTCTTTTGCCGAATGATATTCGGCATTTTCTTTTAAATCGCCATGCTCTATTGCTCTTGCAATTTCTTCTTGCAAAGCTGGTTTCCTCTTTTGAAGAGTTTCTATTTCCGTTATGAGTTTTTCTCTGCCTTCTCTTGTTAAAAATATACTTGCCATTTCATTACTCCTTTTTCATATTTCCCCTCTCCTACGGGAGAGGTTAGGGAGAGGAACACGAAAGTGGGAGAGGGGTAAGATGAAAAAGGAGATATTAAATGGCAAGTATATTTTTAACAAGAGAAGGCAGAGAAAAACTCATAACGGAAATAGAAACT
>JAISKX010000089.1 GCA_031260765.1 Endomicrobium sp.
AAAGTTGAAATTCACGATTTGGATAATACTAATACAGAAATTTCCCCTGACAATATAGCTAATCTTATCAAGAAACTTTTTGACTTTACAGGCTGGTGGGAGCCTTTACTCCTTAGAACAAACTCATATATAGAAGTGACTTATAAATATAATTATCCAAAGATACTCAAGATGGTTGGAAAAGACAATTTTCAATTAAAAACCCGCTATGAAATATTATCAGGAACAGGCTCGGCGGGCGCAAAAAAGCGCGATTCATAAAAAACATTAAAAATTCGCATATTTTTAAATATGCGTAAATATAAAAAAGGAGGATAATATGAAGAAACTTTTTAAAAGCCGCAAAGGACAAGGAATGGTTGAGTATATTTTGATAGTGATAATCGTCATAGTTCTTGTTTTCGTAGCATACAAGGCTTTTGGCGGTAAAGTAGCTGATCAGTTTAATAAGATGGCTGGCAAAGTAGCAAGCGCCGACAGCGTATAATCAAACAAATAAACGCCCGGCGGAATACAAAATCCGTCGGGCGTAAAAAGGATTTCACAATGAAGAGAACAATTTTATTATCCGCTCTTTTTGCAGTATTAGCGGTCTTATCCGCATATATGTATTTTTCAAGCTTAGAAATTAAATATAGAAATATGGGCGAAACTACTCAAGTAGTCGTAGCCGATAGAACTATAGCTCAGGGAACTTTGATTAGAAGAAATATGCTTTCCATAATTCAAGTTCCAAAAGCCTATGTCCAGCCGAAAGCTTTTATCTCTCTCAATGATTTATTTGATAAAGATGGACGGGCTGTTTTTGTGGCTTTGGCATCCATAGAAGAAAATGAGCAAATTCTCCCGGGCAAAGTTTCAGACGCCAGCAAAGAAGTCGGGATAGCTTATATCATTCCCGACGGGCAAAAGGCTATGGCTGTATCTTTTGACAGCGACAGTTCCAATATCATAGCTCCCGGCAATAGAGTTGACGTCTTAGCTTCAATAGAATACACAGATTCAAAAAAACTATATCATGAGGCTGTTTATGTGATAGCTCAAAATATACTTGTTTTAGCCGTAGGCAATGAATATCTCGGCAATAGACATGCCAATAATACCAACTCCGCCGACCAACAAGCCGCCGCATCGCAAAGTATAATCACTTTATCTGTCGGCGTAGAAGACGCTCAAATCATTTTCCTTGCCGGCGAACACGGGACTTTAAAATACATAGTCCGCCCCGTTGGCGATAATGAAGTCTATAAAGCTAAATCCATAAAGATGTCAGATTTGATTACCGATATAGTTCAAACTCAGCCTTCTGGTTCTCGCTCACAAGGCAATGCTGCAAATCAAGAAGAGATAATGAGGCTTATCAATACATATTCAAAGCAATAAATACAATCGCTGCAAACAGAACTCCGAAAGGGGTTTTATGTCGTTAATAACCCCGTATTGCCTGCAAGGCAATGCGGGGATACAAGGAATACCAATGCTTGCCATAGCTCCCGGAACAGACCTATTAAAAAGAGCCGTAATCGCCGGCGGATTATCTTCAGTATGCTCAAACAATAATATAGACAATATTATTTTGGATTTCTCCGTGCCGCAGACGGGAATATATTGGACTATGTATAAAAGCAATATCAAATATGTGGAAGATATTCTGCCTGTTTTATCGTCTATCAATTCCAAAATGCTCAAAAACTTTTTATCTCCTATCGGCGCAAATTTGGTTTTGGGTTTAAAAAGCAAAAGGGCGGACGAAATAAATTTTGATAGATTGTCCTATCTCATAGATGTCCTTGCCGGAAGTTATAAACAGATATTTCTTATTATGCCCGACGACAATTCTCCCGCCTCTTTTGATTTGCTAAAAAAATCAAAAGCCGTCTTGCTCCCCTTTATGTCTGATTTGATGTCTGCAAGGAATGCCGTCTATCTTTCTGAAACTTATATTTCAAAATTAAATTCCATAGATATTATCCCGCTTCAACTTGATTTGGGTTTTGATTTTCATACAGACAAAGTTTTTGCAGGGCGACAAACTTTCCAAAGCATAATCTCCGTTGATTTTAGCGATGCCGTCAGCAAACAGCTTTTTAGCGAAAACTCATATAGAAATGCGCCCAAATCTTTTACCCAAGGCTTAGAAAAAATCCTCAATTCCTTTGAAGAAAAAGAAATAAGCCAAGCGCAAATAGACGAATCCGCAGACACATATTTTAAAGACGAAGAAACATATAGAGACCTTGCCAATAAAATTTATGTCCTTTTAGTAGAAGCGATGAAAAATTATACCGATGAGACCGACACTCTTGTCCTCAAACAGACTGCGACTGCAAAGATTGAAGAGATTTTAAAAAGGCTTGATTTAAAACTCCCCAAAAAAATCTCAGACCGCTTGTTTAAAGAATTGCGCGACAATGTCGCAGGTCTCGGCATTTTGGAAGATTTAATTGACGACCCTCAAGTCACAGAAATTATGGTAAATGGACCAGACAGCATATATATGGAAAAGGCGGGCAAATTATCAAGAAGCGAACTCGTTTTTCCCGACGAGCGCAGATTGCTCACGGTTATTGATAGAATAGTAGCTCAAATAGGCAGACATATTGACGAAGCTTCTCCTATCGTTGACGCAAGGTTAAAAGACGGTTCCCGCGTCAATGCAGTCATCAGACCCATAGCCTTAAACGGCGCCACTCTTACAATAAGAAAATTCTTAAAAAATATTCACTCGGCGGATAAATTGGTTGACATAGGAACAATGTCAAATCCTATGGTTGAATTTTTAAAAACCGCCGTCAAACTCAGAAAAAATATAATAATTTCAGGCGGAACAGGCACGGGCAAAACCACTCTTTTAAACACAGTCTCATCTTTCATTCCCGAGACGGAAAGGCTTATAACTATAGAAGATTCAGCCGAACTTCAATTGCAGCAGCACCATGTAATTCGTCTTGAAGCCCGCCCAAAATCAACTGAAGGCACGGGAGAAATAAGCATAAGACGGCTCGTAGTAAATTCTTTGAGAATGCGTCCCGACAGAATTATAGTAGGCGAGTGCCGCTCGGGCGAAGCTCTTGATATGCTGCAGGCTATGAATACGGGGCACGAAGGCTCTATGACGACAGTCCACGCCAATTCGGAAAAAGACGCTTTTTCAAGACTTGTCACTATGGTTTTGATGTCAGGCGCGGAATTGCCGGAAAAATCCATAGTTTCTCAAATAGCGTCGGCTATCCATGTTATAGTTCAACTCACGAGATATTTTGACGGGACAAGAAAAGTATCGTCTATTTCCGTCGTCAATAACGGCGATTCAGAAGGGGACTATGAAGTTAAAAAAGTTTTTCAATTTGAATTGGGCGGCATAGAAAACGGCAGACAATTGGGACAATTTAAAAGCGCCGGTTATATTCCCGCCTTTATCAAAACAGCTTCCACAAGAGGTATAAATGTGGATATGGAGATTTTCAAATGATAATTATAATTATATCAATTGTCTTAGGCGTCGCTATTTTTATGTTTTTTTACGCTATTACAAAATTTGCCGCTCAAAAATCGCTTGAAGCAAAAAAACGCGTTTCTATAAAAGATAGATTTTTAAATTTGCCGCCCGCAAGGAGAAGAATAATAATAGCTCTTCTCGTATTTTTGATAGTTTTTTTGATTTCAACAAATTTTATTTTCGCCTTAGTAGCCAGCGCTTTGTTTTTATATTTTGATTGGAATTCAAGAAAGAAAAAAGATAAAAAAACCGCCGCTCTTATAGATTCTCAAGTGATAGAATCCTTGACCACTATAAAATCTTCCATTTTAGCGGGACAATCTCTTCAGAATGCCATAGTGGCTACGGCAAATGATTTAAAAGAGCCGATAAGAAGCGACTTTGTTCAAATTGCCGACGAGCTTGTTCTCGGCGTGGACTTTGATATGGTTTTATTATCGGCAGCCAAGAGGGCAAAAAGCAAAGAATTCAGATTTATGATAGACACGATAAGGCTTTCCAAAGACACAGGCGCAAGCCTCTCCGGCATTTTTGACAGAATAATAGATTCCACATCTCAAAGAGTTACTATGCGCGGCAAAGTCACGGCTCTCACCGCTCAAGGCAGAATGTCGGGGACTATAGTCAGTTTCATTCCTTTTGTCGTCATATTAATAATGTATCTTATGCAGCCCGATATGATGAAAGTTTTATTTACCACATTTTTGGGCAATCTTTTATTATTAGTTGTTGTGATTATGATTGTTATAGGCTCTTTGGTGATTAGAAAGATGACGGAGGTGGAACTATGATAGTTTTATTTATAAGTTTATTATTCGGCTTTTGCATATTTTTTATTTCCCGCTATATTTTGGGCAATTTACAAAATATAGGGCGCGAAGGCGTTATTTCCAATGCCGCTCAAGATAAGAAAAAGGCGAACATTGTTATGCCGACTATATTTAGATGGGCTAAAAATCTCGGCGGCAGGCTTGCAAAAATAAAAAATCCAAGATTAAAATCTTATGCCGCTGCTCTATCCATAGAATTAAACTCTCTCGGCGGCGAATTTGAAAAAATAGAATCATATCAATTTATATCCTTGCAATTATTTTCCGCCGTCTTTTTGGCTTTAATATGCTGGGTTTTTATAAGCGGAAATTTTATGTTAGTTCTTTTGTCCGCTCTTTTAGCTTTAATTCTTCCCTATCTTTATGTCAAACAAGCTTTATCTTTAAGGAAAGAAGCCATAGCCCGCCAATTGCCCGACACAGCCGATTTGCTCTCTGTTATGCTTGAATCTGGTTTAGATTTTTTCGGCTCTGCCGACAAAGTATGTAAAGTTTTAGAAGGACCTTTGTCAGACGAGTTTTCCAAAACAATATCAAAAATATATTTGGGTTATGATAAAAAGCTCGCTTTGTTTGAGCTTGGCGACAAATGCGGAGTGGACTCTTTAAAGTTTTTTGTCAGAACTGTCAACACCGCTTTAGACGCAGGCGTGGGCATGGCTGACACTTTAAAAAGACTTTCTCAACAGATGAGGCAAGAGAGGGCTTCCTCCGCCGAAAAGAGAGCTCAAGAAGCTCCTGTAAAGATGCTCATCCCCCTCGTTTTATTTATTTTCCCGACTATCTTTATAGTGGTTTTCGGACCCATCGCAATAAACTTTATTCAAAACGGCAAAGGATTTTAACTCAAAGGAGAATTTGATTTATGAAAAAAAATGTCTATATAGTGATAGTTCTTTTTAGCGTCATACTTGTATCCGTCTCTTATATTTTATCGGATTTTGTGTCTGAGCATTTTAAAAATGATTTAGACGACTCCGCCGTATCAAAAACAAAAGCCGCCGTTCAAATCGCCGCTCCCATAATAAATAGCGCCGTGCGCAATTCCGACGATATAGTTCTTATAGACAGAATCCAAGCTTTAGCTAAACTTGATTGCATCTCTTCAAGTTTTATTACAGATGCCGACGGCAAAACTCTCATCAATAATGATATAGCTCAAATCAATGCAGTTAAAACCGACAAGCCTTATAAAACCGCCTTGTCCAATAGGGGCGAGTTGATACAAACCTTAGACGACGCGCAGGCTCTTTTCTTATATTCTTATCCGCTTGCAAACGGCGAGATGTTATTTTGCGTAATTTCAGCTCAAGCCGACAAATCTTTAATTCGTTTCATTCAAGTCAAATATTTTCTTATAAGCGCCATTTTTATAGTTTGTTTTGCTCTTTTGCTTTGGCTTTTATCCAAACTTTTCATTTTACAGCCTTTTGACAATCTTCAAAAAATCATAGTTCAAAAAGCCGACGAGGATTTAACCTCGGCAAAAAGCGGCGCGCCTAAAAAAAGTAAATCCCCGATTGCAAAACTCCTTTCGCCCATAAAGAATTTCCTATCTTTAAACCCCCGCGAGCAATACGGAGATATTTTAAACGCTTTCAAAAAGTCAAGTGATGAAAATATTTTAACAATCAGCGCCTTATCAGAAAACAATGAAAGTCTTTCCGGTTTAATTTCCTATTATTGCAATAAGCAGGTTGAAATTTTTTCTGTGCTTATTATTCTTGATTCCCTAAACAATGTTGTTTTTGGTTTTGACAAGACGGGAAAAATCTTAAAGAAAGATTTCAAGAAAGGCGAAAACATAGTAGAATCCGTCCAAACTCCCGAAGTTCTAAACATAGTCAACAAAGCCCACGAAACCGCCGGCTCAAGCTTTGAAGAGCAGATAAACGGCATAAACATCACAGCCTTCTCAATCTACACCGGCATAGAACTCTCCGGCGCCATAATCTCCTCAAAATAACCCCGCAAAGTTTTGCAGGCAGCAGTTTTGCTATGCCGCAGGCGGGGAAAGCGGGTAGCAACCATGCCATAGCTTCAGCCGAAGGTGTGGCAAGACAAAAACGCATTGATTTTTATTTGCATTTTTCAAATCTTTCAAGTATAATCCCGCCAATTCAAACACCCCCATAGTAAATGCGGAAAAGCGGCGCTGTCCAACCCCAAAACACATTGATTTTTGTATATCAATTTTAAAAGTAAAAGGAGGCAAAAATGGCAAGAGCATCATTGCATCAACAAATTGTTATAAAGACTGAAAAGGACTTGCTCAGATTGCAAGAAATTTTATCTAAAAAAAATCCAATTTCAGATTCGGAGATATTGTCTCCAAGCATCAAGTTCGCCAACAATAAAGAAACTGCCGCTCTTCTAAGAAAATGGGGAACAAGATATTGAAACATAATCTTTCAATTCATTCATTAAGAAAAATGCTTTCAAATATGCCTATGCCGATAGAAGAAATAAAGAAAAAGTTAGATGATTTTCGGTGCAGAAAGGATAAAGACATAGAAAATTTTTTGCGATTTGAGGCGATTAAATATGAAAGAACTGGGAAAGCGAGAACATATCTCATTACAGACGACGCAAACGGAGTTCTTATAGGTTATTTTACGCTTTCAATAAACTCAATTACTTTTGATAAAGGGATAGATAGTAAGGTTAAGAAAATTCTTGATTATGAAGCAGATAGGAAACAATTCAAATATATGAAGAAGCCTTTTGTTCCTGCAATTCTTTTGGCATTATTTGGCAAAGATGACAATAAGTTCAAGGAATATTTATTACAAGTTGAAGAAATCGGCGTGAAAAGATTATCTGACATAGTGTTTCCTGCGATTTTTAAAATAGCCCGACAAGTCAGTAATGTAATCGGCGGGCAAGTGATATATTTAGATTGCGAAAAAGATAAGAAACTTATTAAATTTTATGAAAATTTTAATTTTACGCATTTTCGCAACAATGAATATGATAAGAATTTAACTCAAATGATGAGAGTGATAAATTAATAGATAAAATAATCGCCCAGTCTCAAGGTCGCGCCGTCCAAAACCCCAAAACGCATTGATTTTTATTTGTATTTTTCAAATCTTTTAAGTATAATCCCGCCAATCCAAACAACCCCGAATGGTCGCGCCGTTCAAACCCAAAACGCATTGATTTTTATGTATCAATTTTAATTAGCAAACAAGGACAAAAAAATGAAACAAAATCAAGAAGAAAGATTAAATCCCTTAAACGATTATATGTTTCAAAAGTGTATGGGAGAAAAAGGCGACGAGGAGCAGTTATTAGATTTTCTCAATGCGGTGCTTGGTTATAGCGGCGATTATAAATTATCTTCTGTAGAGATATTAGAAAACAAAACATTTCTTGCCGACACATTGGGCAAAAAGGCTTGTATTTTAGATGTTAGAGCAGTAGTCGCCGATGGGACAAAAGTAAATATAGAAGTGCAGTTAAACACATTCAAAGATATGGACAAGAGGATATTGTTTTATTGGAGCAAAGAATTTGTAGAGACATTAGACTCAGGCGAGCAATATAGGCAATTACCGAAAGTGATAGTAATCAACATATTAGATTTCAACTTAATACCGACAGAGAAGATAAAAGAATATCACACAAGTTTTCACATAAGGGAAGACAAACATACGGAATATAAATTGACGGACATATTAGAGATACATTGTATAGAGATGTTAAAGTTCCATCAATTAGAAAACAAAAACAAAGAAAATCCATTACACAAATGGTTAATAATGTTTGATTGGAGGACAAATATGGAAATGATAAATGAAATCACGCAAAAAGACGCAGCGGCAAAGAGCTTTCAAGAGAAGTTCAATGCAGTATCAAGGGATCCGCAGGAGATGAGATTATATTTTCTAAGGGAAATGGCGCGCTTAGACTACAACAGCGGCATAGATGACGCCCGCACTGAAGGCAGACGCGAAGGGATGATTGAAGGCGAACAAAAAAGGAATATTGAGATTGCTAAAAAGATGAAATCGCAGGGGATTTCTGTTGAGCAGATAAATCAATGGACAGGACTTTCAAATAAGGAAATTGAGAAAATATAATACCCTTTAAAATATGGTAGGGGCAGACCCATGTGTCTGCCAAAAAAAACAAAAGTTTTTCAGGAATAAAAATGAATGAAAACATAAAGCCAATCCCAGCCCCCGAAGGTC
>JAISKX010000123.1 GCA_031260765.1 Endomicrobium sp.
TACATTCTTCAATAATGCTGAGCGTTCTAACAGCCAAAAAATCAACTTTTAATAATCCGAGTTTAGGCAAAACATCTCCGTCATATTGAGTTGTGACAATCTGATTTTTATCTCTTGAAAGCGGGGAATAATTTGTAATCGCTTCATTTGCTATCAAAACGCCTGCGGCATGAACGCCCGCATGCCTCTTTAATCCCTCAAGTTTTTTCGCATAGCCCCACAATTCTTTAAATTTTTCGTCGGAGTTAATTTTCTTTTTTAATTCCGAAGAATTGTTTATTGCTTCATCAAGGGTTGCTCCTTGCGGAATAAGAGCGGCGATTTGATTTGCCTCAGATATGGGAATTTGCATAACTCTCGCTACATCTTTGATTACCGCTTTTGATTTCAAAGAGCCGAAAGTGATTATTTGAGCGACTTTGTCATCACCGTATTTATTGCGGACATATTCTTTTACAGCGTCTCTGCCTGTGTCTGCAAAATCAATATCCAAATCAGGCATGGAAATTCTATCGGGATTTAAAAATCTCTCAAAAAGAAGCCCATATTGCAAAGGACAAATATCAGTGATTCCCAAAGTATAAGCTACTATTGACCCCGCCCCGGAGCCTCTGCCGGGACCCACGGGAATTTTATTGTCTTTTGCATATTTGATGAAATCTTGCACTATCAAGAAATAAGATGAAAATCCCATTTTTTTTATGATTGTCAGTTCATGATTTAGTCTATCTTTATGTTCTTTTTGAGTATTTGGATATCTTTGTTTTAAGCCGTCCCAACAGAGTGTTTCAAGATAATCATTATCGTCTTTATATTCTTTTGGTATGGCGAATTTCGGCAAATATAATTTGCTTGTATCTATTTCAAGATTGATTTTTTCCGCTATGGCGAGAGTGTTTTTAAGCGCATCGGGTTTATAAGAAAAAAGATTTATCATTTCTTCGGGACTGCGGTAATAAAATAAGTCTGAAGCAAATTTTAATCTATTAGTATCGTTCAAGTTTTTCTTTGTCCCTATGCAAAGCAAAACATCGTGAGCGGCATAATCTTCTTTTCTTAAAAAGTGGCAATCATTTGTGGCAACCAAAGGAATTTGCGTTTTTTGCGATAATTCCAAAATTTTAGGCAGAACTCTTTTTTCGTATTCAAGCCCATGATCCATTATTTCCAAATAAAAATTGTCTGCGCCAAATATATCGCGGTAAGCAATAGCGGATTCTATAGCGTTTTTTTGTTCGTCTCTTAATAAAAAATTGGCGACTTCGCCCACAATACAGCCCGACATAGCGATAATGCCTTTGCTATATTTGGCTAAAACTTCTTTATCCACACGCGGTTTATAATAGAACCCTTCCAAAAAACCAGCCGATACAATGCGCATAAGGTTTTGATAGCCTTCATAATCTTTTGCCAAAAGAATGAGATGTCTATAATATCCGCTATCGTCATCCGGGTCGTTTTGAGTTTTATCAAAACGAGATTTAGGGGCGACATATACTTCGCATCCTATAATAGGTTTGATTCCGCTTTTTTTAGCCGCCCAATAAAATTCCATAGCTCCATACATATTGCCGTGGTCAGTAATGGCAAGAGCGTGACTTTTATGCTCTTTGGCTATAATATCAAACAATTCGGACGGCTCTCCCTTAGTAGTAATCCTACAAGCTCCGTCAAGCAAAGAATATTCAGTATGATTGTGTAAATGCACAAATTCTGCCATAAAAACTCCTATCTGTTTTTGATTTTGCAATTATACATTATTTTGATTTTCGCCTATCTAAAGGTTTTAAATGCAAGGACAAATAATCCATGACTTCGCGGACAAAAGCCGTTCTCTATTATTTTTCAATACGATTTGATATACTCTTGCATCGCAAAAAATCTCGTTAAAGATAAAAATATGAAAGAAAATACAATAATATTAAAGCATATTGAAAAAACTATGAGAAAACGGCTTTCACAAGCGTTTTTTTTGTTGTTTTTATTTATTTTTAGCAATACTATGGCTCAAGCTGTAAATGTCTCTTCTTTCTCTTATCTTCAAAGCCTCTTTCCTGCCGGGGCTGATATTCAATTGCTTAATTCTATTGATTACAATGGGAATATATCCACATTGACCGCCGTATCTACAATCAGAGGTTCAACTTATTCTGTTATTGCTTTGCAAGGTAGGAAAAATTTCAATGGATTTACTATAGGCGCTGGCGGAACTGCAAATTTTACTAACAATATAAATCTTGCAAATTTTAAAGCTCAAAGAGATATTTTATTTGCTAATCGCTTATACGGCGGAGCGATATATGTTTCAAGGCAGAATTCTAAAATCAATTTTATAGATGCATTTGCTAATTTATCCTTTAATATGGCGGATTATGGCGCGGCTATAGCCGTCAGCTCTCTGGCTATCGCCAATATCTCAAATTCAACGCTGTCTTTTTCTAATAATTCGGCAAGTAATTTCGGAGGGGCTATATATGTCAATTTATCGTCAACTTTATCTTTTACAAGAACAAATTTGACATTCTCAAATAATAGCGCCCAAGATAGAGGCGGCGCTGTTTATATAGGCTCGTATTCTTGGCTTAACTTTATAAATTCTACAAGCTCATTTAATTCAAATAGGGCGGGCAGCGGGGCTGTGTTTTACATTGAGCGCTCATCAATGAATATTAATTCTTCATTTCTTGATTTTAAAACGAATAAAGTGACAAGCATAGGGCAAGGCG
>JAISKX010000129.1 GCA_031260765.1 Endomicrobium sp.
GAAGATATTTTTGATTACGGCGACCACGGCTCCACTTTTGGCGGAAATCCCGTATCCTGCGCCGCCGCATTAGAGGTGTTGAAGACAATGAACAATAAATTTTTAAGCAATGCGCTAAAAACATCTAAATATTTACGCGGACAACTTGCTCAACTTGCCAAAAAGCACGCTTGTATAAAAGAAATCCTTGGCATAGGCTTAATGATAGGCATAGCCTTAGACAAAAACGGCAAAGACATAGTCCCCGCATGTTTAAAAAAAGGCTTAATAATCAATTGCGTCCAAGACACAATCCTAAGGCTTCTCCCCCCATTAACAATCACAAACAAAGACATTGATACGGCAGTTAAAATTTTGGATGAAGTTTTGAGAGGAAGCGAAAAATAAATTATCAAACAACAAAAAGGAGATATTGAAAATGGAAAAAATCAAAAAAGCGGTGGTGGCTTATTCTGGGGGGTTGGATACTTCTATTATTTTGTCTTGGGTTAAGGAGCATTATAATTGCGAAGTGATTGCTTGCTGCGTGGATGTCGGGCAGGGGAAAGAATTGAAAGGATTGAATGAAAAAGCAAAAAGGACGGGAGCGTCAAAGGCTTATATTATTGACGCTAAAAAGGAATTTGCAAAGGATTATATTTTCCCTGCAATTAAGGCTGACGCTTTGTATGAAAATAAATATTATTTGGGAACTTCGCTTGCCCGCCCGATAATCGCTAAAAAAATCGCGGAAATTGTCAAAAAAGAAAATGCCGACGCCGTTTGCCACGGCGCGACGGGCAAAGGCAATGACCAAGTCCGCTTTGAACTTGCTTTTAAGGCTTTAATTCCAAATGTCAAAATCATAGCTCCTTGGCGTCAGTGGGCTCTCCGTTCAAGAGAAGACGCTATGGATTATGCTAAAAAAAGAGGCATACCCGTGCCTGTGACAAAAGCAAAACCTTATTCTTCCGACGCCAACCTTTGGCATATCTCTTATGAGGGCGGCATTTTGGAAGAACTTGATAATGAATATGACGAGTCTATGTTTCAAATGACAGTGTCTCCTTTTAAAGCGCCCAATAAGCCCGAATATATAACTATCGGTTTTGAAAAAGGCGCGCCCGTCTCTTTAAACGGCAAAAAAATTGCACCCGTTGATTTGATAATAAAATTAAATAAAATTGCCGGCAGAAACGGCATAGGCAGAACAGATATCGTAGAAAACAGACTTGTGGGTATGAAATCCCGCGGAGTTTATGAAGCCCCCGCCGCGGCAGTTTTATATGCCGCTCATCAAGAACTTGAAATGCTCACAATAGATAGAGACACTTTGCACTTCAAACAAGAACTCGCACACAAGTGGGCGGAGATTGCTTATTATGGTTTATGGTTTAGCCCTCTGCGCGAGGCTCTTGACGCTTTTATAGAGAGCGCTCAAAAGTTTGCGACAGGCGAAATCAAATTAAAACTCTATAAAGGCAATATCATCATAGCGTCAAGAAAAGCCAAATATTCTTTATACAGCGAGGCTTTTGCGACTTTTGGAAAAGATGAAGTTTATAATCAAAAAGATGCGGAAGGGTTTATAAATCTCTTCGGTTTGCCCACAAAGGTGCAGGCTTTATTAAGGAAATAAAATAAAAAACGGGTGAATAATTATTCACCCCTACATTGCAAAAAAAGACACAGCCATTATAGGCTGTGTCTTTTTTTAAGGAATTATTGAAACTGTTTTTATTTTTTACTCTTTATATCTTTGAGCCATAGGTCTTCATCGGCTTCGCTGGGCATTCTCCAATCGCCGCGCGGAGAAAGAGATATTGTTCCTATCTTTACGCCGTCTGTCCAACAATTTCTTTTAAATTGATTTCTAAAAAACCTTTTTACAAAAACTGTAACCCATTTTTCAATTTCTAATTTTTTATACTTGCCTTTAAAAGCCTCTAAGGCAAGACGGACAGTCTTTTGAGGTCTTTGTCCAAAACGAACTGTGTAATATAAAAAGAAATCGTGCAATTCATAAGGACCTATAATATCCTCAGTCTTTTGGGAGATTTTGCCTTTTTTAGACGGCAAAAGTTCGGGACTGATTTCTGTATTTAAAATGTCTGTCAAAGCATCTTTATATTCTATTACTCTGTCTGCCTCATAAGATACAAGATATTTGACGAGAGTTTTTGGAACTGAAGAATTTACGCCATACATAGAGATATGGTCGCCGCTATAAGTGCACCAGCCCAAAGCATTCTCCGATAAATCTCCCGTGCCTATCACGAGACCTTTTTGAGCATTAGCTATATCCATCAGAATTTGTGTGCGCTCGCGCGCTTGGGCATTTTCATAAACTATATCTTTGCCGCCCTTGTGTCCTATATCTTTAAGATGAGAAATAACCGTTTTTGAAATTGGGATTTCCTTAATTTTTATATGGCAGGCTTTTTGAAGTTTAGCAACATTTTTTAAAGTCTGAACGCTTGTGCCAAGACCCGGCATTGTAATAGCGATAATACCGCCTTTTTTTCTTTTTAAAATCTCATAACTTCTTAAAATCACAAGCAGAGCAAGACAAGAATCAAGACCGCCGGAAATTCCTATCACTGCCTCCAACCCTGTTTTTTGAAGTCTTGCGGCAAGAGCATAAGATTGCATTTGCAAAATCAATTCCGCTCTTTTAGAAATGTCGTCTTTGTCCGACGGCACAAAAGGAGCGGGAGAGAATTTTCTTTCAAAAGGCAAATCGCTGTCATAAAAATCAAAATCAACTTTGTGATATCCTTTGTCATTTATTTTATAAACATTTAATTTGCGTCTTTCATAGGCAAGTCTTGAAATATCAATTTCTGATATTGTAAGCCCCGTATCAAATAAAGAACTTTCATTTAATATAGAGCCGTTTTCGGCTATTATTCTATGCCCGCTAAAAACTATATCGCTGACAGATTCCCCTTCGCCTGCCGACGCATAAACATAAGCGCAAGACAGCCGCCCGCTTTGAGCGTTTATGAGAGTTCTTCTATAATCGCTTTTGCCGATGAGTTCATTTGAAGCAGACAGATTGACTATGATTAAAGCCCCCGCTTGAGCATGTCTTATAGACGGGGGATTTGCGATAAACATATCCTCGCAAATTTCAGCCGCGATTTTTACGCTCTCATCATTTGAGGCTTGAAATAAAATATTTGTGGAAATTATGACTTTTTGACCCGACAAATCAATAATGTCGTCTAATTTTGCGCCCGACTTAAAATGGCGCGGCTCGTAAAATTCATTATAGCCCGGCAAAGCAGTTTTAGGTATTACTCCGAGGATTTTCCCTTTTTGCAGCGCGATGGCGCAAGAATAGAGTTTGCTTTTAAATAAAAGCGGAGCGCCTATAAAGATGAGAGTTTTTTTATTTATACTCGCCTTTCTGATATTTTCTATTGCGGCAAGAGTTTCTTTAATTAACGGCGCGGACAAAAAAAGTTCCCCGCAAGTATATCCCGTTATGGACATCTCTGGAAAAACCAAAAGTTCCACGCTTTGCGAGGACGCTTTGTTTATGAGTTTTATGATTTCTTTTGCATTGTCTGCGGGATTTGCTACTGAGATTTTTGGAGTTGCCGCCGCGGTTTTTATAAAGCCGTATTTCATAAGGTGTCCTGTTTGAAATAATCAAAGATTTGTTTGAAGTCTATACCGCCTTTTTTTCTTTGAGCATAAGCGTCATATATACTCTGTTTTGATATTATGAGAGTATCCGACTTAATGCCGTATTCCAAAGCCATAGCGACTTCTATATAAGCTGACAATTTATCGCTTATGCTTATGAGTTTGCCGTCAACGGCATTGTATTTATCGTCATTATAATTGCAAGCATCGTCTATAATTTTCACTTTGCCGTTTTCCACAATTTTATCTTCAAATTCATTTTGAACAAAATATTTCATCTGAAAATGCCATTCGGGAGGGATGAGAGGTAAAATTCTTTCATCAACTTGTTTTTCTTCATAGAGTTTTATTATATCGCTAAGACCGTCAACGCTGGACTTTATGGGGCTTATGATGTCTTTGGTTAAAATCTCAGGCAAATCGTGAAAAAGAGAGGAATAAAAATTATTGTAAATTCTTGTTTTAGAAGCATTCATCTGCATGGAAAAAATATAAGAAAAAATCGCCACTATCAGCATGTGCCCCAAAACCGTAGTCTTAGGTATTCTAAATGCTTGCGCCCATCTCTGTTGAAATCTGAGTTGTCCGCACAAATCCAAAAACCCATAATATTTTTTATTTATGACGAGTTTTCTTATGCCCGACAAATCGTCATAGGTGGCAAGGCTTTCGTCTATTTCTTTTTTTGTGTTTTCAATCCCATAAATCATAGCATTCCAAGGATATATGATGCCGAATTCCCATCTTGTTGACATACAATGAGCCGCCGCCAAAATTCTTTTTTCGTGAGCAGCATAGTTTTCATCGCTAAAATAAGTTGAAAGCCTGTCTTTAAAACCGCCGCCGAGTTTGGACATTTCAACATCTAAAATATCCAAAATCCAAGCGTTAATTTCTTTTTTCTTTTTAGACATCAATTCGTGAAACACTTCCGGCTTTAAATCGGTGAGCATGATTCTATGAAAAAACTCAAAAATCCCGCCTTCAATGAGTTTATGCCAATCAACTTCTTTGCCGTCTTCTTCTTCAAACTTGGCGACTATATAAGCGATAATCATTTTATGAGCCTGTTTATCAAGTTCAAAAAAATCAAAAGGACGGATATGGTCATTCCACCTCAATATATTTGCCGCCGAAAAAATCCTTAAAATCAATTCTTTTGTGAACATTTTATTCTCCTCGTTTGGGACTATCCCAAACCCTATTGTTAGTTGTCATTGTGGGCATCAAATCAACCTATCCGCCTTCGCTGCGCTACGGCGTGATGACCTCTCTATAGAGAGGTCACTTTTGCATATATTTTTTTCTTTCAGTTTCGGACAGTTTCTCTATTGAATATCTCAACATAGTTCTCGGCATTATTTTGTGATATTTGTCTAAGAAATCTCTCAAAACAAAAATATCTTTTTTGCCCGTCTCTCTCAACATCCAACCCACCGCTTTGTGCATTAAATCATGTTTATGGCTTAAAA
>JAISKX010000143.1 GCA_031260765.1 Endomicrobium sp.
GCCGCAGACGCTCAATGGGCAAATTTGCCGGATTATTTAGATGGGACTTCCATTTTGCCGATAGTAGATGTTTCAGGCTCAATGACTGAACCATCAAATCTCCGCCCATTAGATATTGCTGTATCGCTTGGCATATATTTGAGCGAGAGAAATAAATCTGCATTTAAAGATTTGTTTTTAACTTTCAGCGGTAGTCCTGCTTTTCAATTGTTAAAAGGAACTATTTCACAAAGGATAGACCAATTATCCAAATCCGAATGGGAGATGAACACAGATATTGTAAAAGCATTTAAGAAAATCTTAGACCTTGCGGCTCAGTATAAAGTTTCAAAAAAGGATATGCCCAAAATTTTGCTTATATTGTCAGATATGCAATTTGACCAATGCGCTAAATATGATGACAGCGCAATGCAAAGTATAGAGCGGCAATACAAAAAGGCGGGTTATCCATTGCCTAAAATAGTCTTTTGGAATTTATCCGACAGAGGCGGCAATATACCCGTAGCCTTTAATAAGGAAGGCATTGCATTGGTTTCTGGATTTAGCCCGTCCATAATGAAAGCGATTTTAAGCGATAATAAAAATTTCAATCCAAAATCAATCATGCTTGAAGCGATAGATATTGATAGATACAGACTTGATATTTGAAAACAAAGGGACTTTACAGCAAGAATTGATGATAGCTCTTTAAAAGCGCATGCCGAAGTTGGCATGTAAATGAATAATGAAGTTTATTATTCGCAGCGAATGGATTGCTGAAAAATCCATAAGTCCCTGTCAAACAAAATGTAATTAAAGAGACGCTACAGCAAAAAACAAATGACACTGCAATAAGGAAGGCATAACATCAGCCTATTGGGAATGTCAGTTCCAAAATGAGTGTGAACTCATAATGATGTGCGTCTCTGTATTTATTTTGTGGACATAAGGTTAAAGGTATTCGTATAAAGGGACATTACAGCAAACAGAACTATAAATTCTGTATGGCACGGCAGGACTTGCGATACTCAACTCAAATACTACTGATCGCGCTTGCGTATTGTATTTGGGAAGATATTAAGCCTGTGGATTGCTAATTTGAAAATCCACATGTCCCTGTAAAATTTGCGGCGAGAGTTTTGAAAACAATGCAAGTATATGATTGTTTGATTTTACTTCGCCGCAAAAGCATTAGCTCCCAATTTTTGACGACACAATATAGGCAAAAATTGCGTAGAAACGGAGTGAGCACAAACCTCGCCGTTTTCACCTAATGCTGAAATTCAAAGAAGGGAGATAAAAATATATGTATGAACTTAGAAAAAAGAAATTATGTGTAATTGATAAAGATACCAAACTAAAAAGAAAATCAAACAATTTCCGTATTCAATATTCTTTTATGGGGAAAACAGGCGGTTATTGGGATGTTAAATTGGAGTTTGATGATAAAAAGGAATGTTATAGTTTTATTTGGGCGGATATTTTGAACAATTGGAATCATTTAACTTCTGCGCTTAAAAAGTTGATATACGATATAAATATGGATATTAAAATTTGCGGCGGAGCTATTTTTAAAAATGGAAAATTTGATAGTTGGGGAGAACAAGTTAGATTTATTGCTGAATTTTTAACAGAGGATACGCTCTATTTTTCAATCAATGAAATTAATGATAAAGGTGAGGCGGCAGATAAAGAATTATGCTCCTTTGTCATTGACAAGAGAACATTTATAGACGAATTTTATAAAGTATTGGTTTTCTTAGCGACGCACAAGAGATATAAACCAAGTGAAATAAATGAACTAAATGATGGAATGCTAATCAATAAATATGAATTTCTTTCAGAAAATATAGAAAAATATCTTGACCCTAAAGGCTTCTATATGAAGCATAGCAATAATGTATTAGCCTGTTTATTGCATTCTGCAGAAAGCGCCGATGACTTTTATAATCTCGGTTTGGCAAAATACAATGCTAAACAATATAAAAGAGCGCTCAAAGATTTTAATAAAAGCATAAAGATGAGGAAAAATGATTTATTGGTGTATAGAGAAAGAGGACGAACTTATGTGAATTTAAAACAATATAAGAAAGCCTTAGCGGATTTCAATAAAGCAGTTTCTATTGATAAAAATTATGACCTCGCTTATAATGGGAGGGGAGATGTTTATCGCTATTTAAAAAAATATGACCTTGCTATAAAAGAATATCAAAAAGCATTAGAGATATTCCCAGATAATATTTATCATCTCTGTGATTTAGGGCTTGCATACATATCAAAAAAAGATTATAGCGAGGCGGTTAAATATTTCTTAAAGTCTAAAGATATAGACAAAAATGATGAATATTCTTATAGATGGGCGGGTCATTGCAAAAGGCATTTAAGGCTTTTTGATGAAGCGATAATTCTATATCAACAATCTTTAAAAATTGACCCTAATAGTCTTGGGTCTTTAGCCTATTGCGCCCGCTCATATCAATGGCTCGGTAAAAAAAGAGAGGCATTAAAAATGATAGGTAAAGCAATAAAGATAAAACCCAAAGAAAAAGCCTTCTTAAAAATCCAAACCGACATTAAAAAAGGCAAAATGGAGAGGCTATGAAAGAAAAAATTCTAAAGACTTTGCATGACATTGAAATTCAGCGGCAAATTGAAATTATTTATGCTGTGGAGTCTGGGAGCAGGGCTTGGGGTTTTGCTTCGCCTGACAGCGATTATGATATTAGGTTTTTGTATGTCAATAAACCTAAATGGTATTTTTCTATTCTTGCTAAAGCCGACAATTGGAATATTAAGGATGGAAAAAATGACCTTGATTTCAACGGTTGGGATATAAAAAAAGCATTGGAACTTTTGCTCAAAAGCAATATGTCTTTATATGAATGGTTTAATAGTCCTATTGTCTATATTGACAGCCCAAAAGCGCAAGAATTTAGAAAATTATCAGACAAGTTTTGGAATAAAACGAGTTTAATTTTTTCCTATGCGGCTTTGGCAAGAAGGAATTATAAGGCTTATATATCCGGCGAAGATAGAGTTCGCGCTAAAAAATACCTATATATTTTGCGCACTCTTGCCGCTTGTTTATGGATAGGAAATTTAGGAACTTTCCCTCCGATAGGAATCAATAAATTGGCAGAAATGCTAAAAAAGCAAGACAAATCCATCAGCGATTTCTTAACACATTTAATAGAAACCAAAAAACAAGGAACAGAATTAGGCATCATAACCCCAAAAAAAGAAATCAATACTTGGATAGAAAAAAATATAGACTATTATTTAACGAATCCCAACAAATACGAAAAACCACCAAAAGACATTTCCCTTTTGGATGGGTATTTTTATAGGGCGGTTTTTGGCTGCTACCAATTAAGGTATGTAAATAATACAGACAATGTTATTTAAAGGATAAAAATATGCAAGATATAACTATTTTTGAGATATTATATCCATTAGCATCCGGACTTTTTGTATATAACGCTTGTGAAGCATTAAAAAATTTGGAAATTCATTGGAATACATTGCCGATAGTAGAGTTTCTAAATATAACATTTGCTTTTGCAATATGGGTTTGGAGCATAGTTACATTGCAAATTTACCTTATTATTGCTATTCCTATATCTGCAATTATTGCGATTGGTTTATACAAGAAATTAGAAAGTCAAGATATTAGACAAAACAATGATCATGAAGAAGAATATGATGATGTTTATGATAGAGACGATATCTTTTTTAATAGATATTATGATATTCTTGGCATTTCACACAATGCAACTATCCATGAAATTAAAAGAGCATATAGAAAATTAGCATTAAAATATCATCCTGATAGGAACAAAGGCAATAAAAATTTTGAAGAAAAATACAAAAAAATCA
>JAISKX010000158.1 GCA_031260765.1 Endomicrobium sp.
GCTTAAATTTGTTAATAATAACAAGAAAAAACAAGAATTATCGCAAAGAAGTTGAGAGATACATCCCACAATTCACACCTTTTTGAGCGATTTTGCCCCGATTTTATATTTATTATCCACAAGTTATACACAACCGCCCAAAATCCCACAAAAAACAACTTAACATAACAAAGTTCATATTATAAAAATTATTGATTTTTCAATATGTTTTATGATTTATAATTTTATCAGCTATTTTTGACAGGCTCGCGCAGAAAATAACAAATATATGCTATTTATCAACACTTTTTTGAGTTAAACAATAAGAAATGATTAGTAAATAAAGAGAATATTTGATATTATCCCTCCACTTCAGCAAAAAAGGATAAGTATTATAAAAAACTCTCTCTCTAAATTGGCAGTATTTATTTTTGCCCTCTCTCTATTGTTTGCGCCGCTGGGCGCTCAAAATGAGCAAAAATATGAGATGTCGGACGGCTCTTGTTTTAGCATCCACTATATTGATGTTGGGCAGGCAGATTCCGCTTTGATTATATGCAAAGGCGAGGCTATGCTTATTGACGGCGGCAATGTTGCAGACTCTCAAATCCTAAAAGATTATCTCAAAAAACTCGGTATAAAGAATCTCAAATATGTAATCGCAAGCCATGCCCACGAAGACCATGTAGGCGGCTTATCGGGCGCATTAGAGCAAGCCAAAACCAGCGTAGCATTTTCTCCCGTCAATACATTCAATTCAAGGGCGTTTAGAAATTTCGTCAAAAATTTGCAAGCGCAAGGCGTCAATATCACCATACCGCAAGGCGAGACAAAATTGATTCTGGGAATGTCAGAGGTCGCTCTTTTTGCTCCAACAAAGAAATACAAAAACACAAATGACACATCTATAATTGTGAAAGTGATACATCAAGACAATTCTTTTCTTTTTACGGGCGACATAGAGGCTGAAGCAGAAAGAAATTTTGTAGAGAAAGGATACAATTTAAAAGCAGATGTTTTAAAAGTCTCTCATCACGGCAGCGCCACTTCAAGCTCCAACTTATTTTTAGATTCGGTAAATCCGCGATACGCCGTAATTTCAGTAGGCAAAAACAATTCCTACCGCCACCCCAGCGCCAGAGTAATAACCCGCTTAGACTCCCGCAAAACCAAAATCTATAGAACAGACCAACAAGGCACAATAATAATAAAAAGCGACGGCAAAAATGTGATAACGGATTGAGTTGAAATTGCAATAGACATCTTTGTCTTTAATCATAGCGGTCTTGTGTGGGCGGGCATTTGGACTTCCATAAAGCATTCGTGGGCTTCTTTTAGTTTTGTCGGGATGTCTAAGGTTTGGGGGCATTTCTTTTTGCATTGTCCGCAAGAAATGCATTGGTCTGCGCCTTTGCCTAAATCCATAAGGGTTTTTTGATAATATATGGCGTCTATGCGGGATTCTGAGATTTTGTAATTATTATAAGTTTTAAAAATGTCCGGGATTTGGACGCCTTTGGGGCAGGGCATACAATATCTGCATCCTGTGCAGCCGACTGTATTGTGTTTAATATAAGCGGCTTGAAGTTTTTTTATCAATTCGTCTTCCTCTTTTGTCATCACATTGGGAGCGGCGTTCTCAAAAATCTTTAAATTTTCTTTTAATTGTTCAAGAGTATTTGTGCCGCTTAGGATTACTGAAATTTCTTCCTTATTATATAGCCAGCGGAAACACCATTCTACAAGCGGGCGTTTGTCGGGATAAGCATTGACTATCTCTAATACTTCTTTTGGAGCGTTTAAAATCGCGCCGCCGCGTAAAGGCTCCATTATCACCATAGCCAAACCTTTTTGAGCGCCGTATTTTAACCCTTCAACCCCTACTTGCTGATGCTCGTCCAAAATATTGAGTTGCTGTTGAGCCATATCCCAATCAAAAGAGTCAGCAATCTCTTTAAAAGCCGCAGTCGTATTGTGTATAGAAAAACCTTTGTGCAAAATTTTTCCTTTCTTTATCATCTTATCAAGAAAAGACAAGCCGTCGTATTTTTTTACTCTTTCCCAATTGTCGGGATAGAGATTGTGCATTAGATACACATCAATGTGGTCGGTTTTTAGCCGTTTTAATTCCTCGTCAAGATATGTTTCAAAATCATTATGATTTTCCACAATCCATAAAGGACTTTTTGTGACAAGGGCGGTCTTATTGCGATACCCGTCGGACAAAGCCTTGCCCAAAATCACTTCGCTATTTGCATAGACAAAAGCGGTGTCGGTATAAGTGACGCCATTATCTAAAGCATAACGAACCATCTCAATAGCCTTTTTCTCATCCTCTGGAAATCTCATACACCCCAAACCAAATCTTGAAACTTTCAAACCTGTTTTGCCGTAATTGACATATTGCATTGCGCGACCTCCTGTTATTTTTTACCGCTTTACACCCAATTTTTTAGTATTGATTATCTTTGATTTGTTAAGTGTATTTTTATTTATCCCGACATTTGCACCATTGCCTGTTTTTATTTTCCTATCAGACAGCATTTTATAGTAATTATCTATACGATTTTTAGCTTCTTTAAAAGTAATATAGCCCTCAATATTTTGTTTGGCTGTTTCAATCAGATATGCGGAAGGTTTAAGCCCGTCAACCTGCTGCAACCCGATGGCAGTTTGCCAAATATAACTTTTTTCTTTTTTATCCGGCTCGCCTTGTTTTATATATTCGTCAAAATCCGTCATAGGCATATATGGGTCTCCTTAATAAATTTTTATTTCTTTTATTGTTTTTGATTTGCTTTCAAGTTTTTCAAATCTGTCATAATCGCTTTCAAATAGTCTGTCTTGAACAATACGATATTTTTCCCATTCGCTTTCGGCAAAACTTTTTGCAATTTCGTGAGAAACTTTGCCAGAATCATTGAGAATTTCATATTCTGTAAAATTTAAAAATACATCAAGCCTCTTTTTCCAATCTTGCATAGTCATAGGCATATTACGCATGGCTTGAAGTTCGGCATAATCAAGATACATTGAAACTATTCTTGCCAATTTACTTAATTCATCCTCATTCAAATAATTTTTAGCGATAGAAACATCGGCTTTTTGGATTTTCCCAAGCGGGGCGGCTTCCCAAGTTGATAGTCCCAGATTTTCTTTTTTATGATTGACCCTTTTTATGATTAATTCTGCGGCAGTATGTTTATGAATAGCCCAATGCAATTTATTTTGAACAGTCGCAAAAAATTCTTGCGTTGTTTTAGCCGTTCTATCATAATCTAAAGCCGTTGCATAAATGTCAGTGATTTTTTGATAAAACTTCCGTTCTGAAAGCCGTATTTCGCGAATAATGGCAAGTTGTTTTTCAAAATACTCTTTTGTAAGTATTGAACCATCATTTTTCAACCGTTCTACATCCATTGTCCAGCCTTGAATTGTGTAATCTTTAACAATTTCGCGCGCCCATTTTCTAAATTGAACGGCGCGTTCATTTTCAATTTTGAAACCAATAGAAATTATGGCTTGTAAATTATAATGGTCAACCTCGCGGGACACGCTGCGAGCGCCTTCGTTTTGAACTATTAAGTATTTCTTAATAGTTGCCATATCTATTTCTGCATCTTGTATAAGAGTTTTTAGATGTTGGTTAATAGCCGCTACAGAAACGGCATAAAGTTCCGCCATCATTTTTTGCGTCAGCCAGATATTTTCATCTTCATAGCGCATCTCCACGCTTGTTTGGCTGTCTCCCGTTGAGGCGACAAATGTTAGATACTCAGCGGCAGAACTCCGTATGGTTATTTCTTTTGATTTTTTGGTTTTATTCATATAGGGGGTTGTCCTTTTTAATAGCATATTTCAAATGTTATTTAATAACGGCGGATTTGATTGTTGATTGTATGAAATTTGCAAAATTGCTCCTAATTTTAATATCGGAATCCTCATTATTAAAAAACAATCTATCTAATGAGTTTTTTGTG
>JAISKX010000161.1 GCA_031260765.1 Endomicrobium sp.
AGCAGAAACATTAGTAGAAGCAAAAATAACAGCAAACGCCGCATAATAGCCATAGAAGACATAACAGAAACCCAATACGAACAAGACGATATTAAAATAGATATTGACGACTTGGATTAGTTTCTCTCAGCTATTCTTATAACCCCAACAATTCACTCACAGTAACAATTTCAAATCCTTTGTTTTTTATCTCATCAATCAATTTTGATAAAAATTTTAGAGATTTTGCATTTCTTGGCGCATCGTGCAATAGAAAAATTGCGCCGCCGCTGATAGCTTTTTTGTATTTTTTTAACATATCTCCGTCCTGTATTTTTTTTTGCCAATCGCAGCCGAAAGACCAATTTATTACAGTATATCCGTATTTTTTTGCAATATTTATAGAGTCTGGTCTTGAATATCCGTAAGGAAATCTCACCAAACGAGGTTTTACTCCGCTGACTTCTTCTATGATTTTTCCGCTTGAAACAAGCTCGCTTTCTATTTGGGATTCTTTGTCGTCTTTCTTATATGAAAAAAAGTTGATGTGATGATATGTGTGATTGCCTATTTCATGCCCCTCTTGAGCTATTCGTCTTGCATCATTCGGATTGGCTTTCGCCCGAGAGCCTAAAAGAAAAAAAGTGGCTTTAACATTTTTTGATTTTAAAATCTCCAAGATAGCGTTTGTTGACGCTCCAGGACCATCGTCAAAAGTTAAAGCCACTTTTTTTGAATTTATAGAGCCTTCTGTATAAAAATCCCTGCCGTAAATGAGAGAAATCCCGCTTGATATAAGCGCAATAATCGTTATAGAAATCAATATTTTATTAAGTCTGAACATTTGAGTTTAAAATCCTTTTGTATAGGGAATGAGATAAGCAAGAAAGGTTAGCAAGGCGGCATTTATTATCTGCATCCAAAAATTATCATTTATTTTCCAAGGGATAGCTTCAATTGCAGTAGCAATGAAAGCTCCTATCAAAGCGAACACCCAATTAAATAGACAAAGCCCGACAATCAAACAAGCGCTAAAACAAGCCAAACTTCCTTCTATGGATTTGCCTGAAATCAATTTATGTTTGCCAAGCGTTCTGCCTATGAGAGCTGCGGAAGAATCGCCGAAAGCAAGATATAGAAAACTTGCTAAAACCATAAATTTGTCTTGAAAAATAATTATAGTAAGCAAAGCCCCCGACAAAGTTCCTATCAAAGCGCTCACTTTATCAGCTTCTTCTTTTCTATAAAAACCTTTAAAATGAGAGCAGAAAAAAGCATTGCAGGCGGGGACTTTAAATCTCAAAATTTCAAGCAAAGCGACAATAAAAATAGCGATAGCAAGACCAATAATCACTGTAATTCTATCCAAATACCAATAGCCCGCCACATATATAAGTAGAAGCAAATGAAATCCTTTTCTTTTTAATTCGTCTTTGAGAATGTCGTTCACAACAAAACCTCCATTGTATTTTTGAATATTAGAATTTAAAAACCATCCAAGCCGATATTATGATTATTAGACCGAGTAAGAATAATGCCAAAGTTATCATCTCAGTTTTTCTTGTGATTGGTTTTTCTGTCTTGATGATTTCTGCGGCTATGGAATTTTCGTTTTTATCAAGAGAGAGCAGACGGTCAACGGCATAAGGGTCATCTTTATCAGCGGCTTTTTTATAGAATTCCACCGCCTTATCCATATCTTTTTGCGGATATAATCCTAATTCATAAAATCTGCCCGCTTCATATTGAGCGCTTGGATAATTGTCGTCAGCGGCTTTAATATAGAGTTCAAAAGCTTTTTGCATATCTTTTTTAACGCCTTGTCCGAGCTCGTATAGACGGGCTAAATTATATATGGCATGGACATAATTTTGTTTTGCAGCTCTTTTATACCAAAAAGCCGCTTTCTCATAATTTTGTTTGCCGTTTAAACCTTCTTCATAAAAATATCCAAGAGAATTTTGCGCTCTTTCATCGCCTATCTGAGCGCTGATTTGATAACATTTGGCGGCTTTTTCATAACTCTGCTCTGTTCCAAAACCGTTTTCATAAAGATGTCCAAGCGTGTATTGAGCGTCTATAGAGCCTTTTTTGACAGCCTCAAATGCAAATCTAAAAGCTTCTTTATAATCTTTTTCCACGCCGTAACCGTTGAAATAAAAAATAGAAAGCCCGTTCATAGCGCGGGCATGTCCTTGTTCGGCGGATTTTTTATATAGATAAAAAGCTTTTTTATAATCTTGTTTAACGCCTTTTCCTATTTCAAACATATAAGCCAAATTGCATTGAGCATACATATCGCCTTTTTCAGAAGCTCTTGCATACCATTTAAGCGCTTGATAAATATCTTTTGGAACGCCTTTTCCGTATTCATATAAATAACCTAAATTGCATTGAGCTCCAGCGTCGCCTTTAAAAGCCGCTTTCTTATACCATAAAAAAGCTTCTTTAAGATTTTTTTCAGCTCCGCAGCCGTTTTCATACATAATGCCGAGATTTCTTTGAGCTAAGGCAAAATCCTGAGCGGCGGCTTTTTGATACCACTGAAAAGCTTTTTGTTTATCTTGATTTATTCCCGCCCCGATATCGTAAAAATACCCTATAGCGCATTGAGAATTAGGGTCGCCTTGCTGAGCCCCAAGCTCATACCATTTTGCGGCTTCTTTTAAATCCTTTCTCACTTCGTCGCCGGATTCATATATAGTTCCGAGATTAAAGAAAGCTCTTTTGTTTTTTTGAGCGGCGGCTTTCTTATATAAGTCTAAAGCTTTTTGATGATTTTTTTCAACGCCTTTGCCTTTTAAATACATATATGCCAAAGAATTGAGAGCCTCTGTCTCGCCTTGATTAACCGCTCTTTCATAAAGTTTAACGGCTTCTTCATAGTCTTGCACAACAAAATCTCCAGTCTCATACATTCTCGCCAAATTGATTATCGCCGCGCTATAATCTTGGTCTGCGGCTTCTTTAAACCAAGCATAAGCTTCTTCCATGTCCTTAGGCAGCTCAACGCCGGTTGCAAAAGCTACAGCCAGCTCATTTTGCGCATAGGGGTCGCCGTCTTCGGCTTCTTCAAATAATTCATCTAAATTTTTTATTTTTCCTTCCATTTTTTCCCTCGCTAATTTTTATTGCTATGTATCGGAGCAGGAGCTCTGCCGCCTCTGGCTATAAATGCCGATGGGTCTCCTTTATGTATGGGCATAATCGGGGCAGTTCCAAGTAATCCTCCGAAATTCGCTTCTTGTCCTACTGTTTTTCCTATCACAGGTATTATTCTAACCGCTGTGGTTTTATTATTGATTACTCCTATGGCGCATTCGTCTGCGATTATTGCCGATATCACAGCCGCCGGAGTATCGCCCGCTATTGCAATCATATCAAGACCGACGCTGCAAACGCTCGTCATAGCTTCAAGTTTATCAATAGTGAGATGTCCTAAACGAGCCGCCTCTATCATGCCTATATCTTCAGAAACAGGAATAAATGCGCCCGACAATCCGCCGACATGGCTTGAAGCCATCACTCCGCCTTTTTTTACCGCGTCGTTTAAAATAGCCAGACAAGCCGTCGTTCCATGAGAGCCTACTATTGACACGCCCATCTCCTCTATTATGCGGGCTACGGAATCGCCTATATGCGGAGTAGGCGCAAGAGAGAGGTCAACAATACCGAAATTGCAATTTAATCTTTTAGCGGCAAGCTCAGCTACAATCTGTCCTAATCTTGTGATTTTAAAAGCTGTTTTCTTTATGGTTTCGGCTATTGCCGCAATATCTGCCGAGCGGAATTTTTTCAAAGCGTTTTCAACTACTCCCGGTCCAGACACTCCTACATTTATTATGCAATCGCCTTCGCCTACGCCGTTAAAAGCGCCCGCCATAAAAGGATTGTCGTCAACTGCATTTGCAAAAACAACAAGTTTGGCGCAGCCTATGGAATCATTTGCGGCGGTCAAAGCCGCAGTCTCTTTTATTTTTTCGCCCATCATTCGTATTCCGT
>JAISKX010000214.1 GCA_031260765.1 Endomicrobium sp.
TATTTCATTAGACAGCAAAAAGTCTATTTCTTCCGCTTTTACAAGACGGCTTTCTTTTTTGTTTTTTGATAAGAATAAACGAATTATGATATTTGCAATTTTAGAAAGATTTTTTACTATCGGTTTTAATATGGATGAAAACAAAACGATAAAAGGCAAAATTTTCGGCGCGGCTTTCTCGGCATTATATCTTGCGAAACTTTTAGGAAATATATTTCCAAACACAAGAGTGATGATGATTACCGCCGCAGGCAGTATAAAAGACGCTTTTACATCATTTCTTTCAAAATTCAAGTCCGATATTATTGAAGACGAAAGGACGCTTATTCCCACCACAGCTAAATTTAAACCTATAACCATAGCTGTAATGGCTTCGTCGGAAGAGTTTTGCAGGAATAATATATATTTGGAAAGTTTCGGTTTTTGAGCTTTTAATTGTTTTAGATAACTTTCGCTTATGCTGACTATAGTCGTCTCCGACATGCAAAAGAGAGCAAGTATTAGAAAGAGAAAAGCTAAACCTATGATTTTAATAAGCATTATCTCAGTCATTCTTTAACCTCGTATTCGTCAATGATTTCGCCGACCACTTCTTCTAAAATATCTTCCAAAGCCGCAATGCCGGTTATTTTGCCTTTTTTGTCTTTGATAAAAGCTATATGAGTTTTGCCGCTTTTAAATTCTTTTAATAAGGCGTTTATTTTGAAATCTTCTCCAATCAGATATGGTTTTTTAATTAGTTTTTTTACAAAATTTGTTTTGCCTTCGCGCCAAGCAAGCAAAATATCTTTTATATGAATATAGCCGACTATATTGGATTTATCGCCTTTATATATAGGAGTGCGGCTTCTTGAAGTTTCCACTACGGCATTCAAAAAATCTTCATTGTTAAGAGCAATATCAACTGAATCTATGCCGTCTATAGGCTGCATTATTTTTTGGACTGACAAATCGCTGAAATTCAAAGTTCTTTTCAACATATTGCTTGTTTCTTTATCCAAAGCTCCGCTTATATCGCCTTCATTGATTATCTTTTCGGCTTCTTCATCGCTTAATTCATAAGACGGCGGAATTGAGGTTTTAGGGGATAACAATTCGGCAAGTTTTATTATCGGATATATAAAAGGTCTTAGGATTTTTTCTATTTTGGCAAGGCGGGGGATGGAAAATACTGTGATTTGTTCCGAATGCGAGCGGGCATAAATTTTCGGAGTGATTTCGCCCGCTATTAAAACCACAAAAGAAGTGATAATCCAAGCGGCAAGCTCTACTATATGCCTATTGAGCATATCAAAAGCTTCAATCATTACAAAAGTGGACAGAAAGCTTATGAGCATGTCCGAGAAAACATTTATAGTGAGGATTAAAGTCAAAAGATAATAAGGGGATTTTAGCCATACAAAAAGGGTGTGCGACAATTTTGGATTTTGCGCTATGAGTTTTTTTATTTTGAAAGGCGACAAAGCGGTGACCGCTATTTCAGCTGATGAAATCCACGCGGAAACCGATAGACAAAGCAATAGAAATATAAAACCTAATAAAATAAACACTTAAAAATTTTATCCTGTTTTTCAAACATTATTTTTTTCTTTTGCGGAACATAATCGCTATATCCGCAAAGATGTAAAACGCCGTGTATCGCTAAATAAGAAAGTTCTTGTATCCATAAATGTCCGTATTTTTTAGCCTGTTTTTGCGAACGGGCTTGCGCTATATAAATATCTCCCGTCAAAGATTGAGGTATTATTAAAAAAGATATGACATCTGTAATACGGCGGACTCTGCGGTATTTGGCATTGAGCTTTCTGATTTGCTCATCGCTTATCATAATAAAATTTATGCCGCATTGAGTAATTTTTTCAGATTTTAAAGTCAGCCTCGCCGCTCTTTTTAGGAGGGGGATATGCTCTTCTTGAAAACCTGAAAAATTAAGAGTTATTGTTTTTGTCTTTTTCATCATCGGCATAAGGTATTCTCGCATGATACATACCCAAAAGAGTGTTTATGATGCTTTCTTTAACATCGTGCAGCTCTCTCATAGTGATAGGGCATTTTTCAAATTGCCCTTCATTGAAGTTGTGTTTGAATATATTTTCAACAGTATCTTTTATTTTTACATTGGATATATCGTCTATAGGTCTACACGCCGCTTCTGCCGAATCGGCGAGCATAATGATAGCGGAGATTTTTGAGCGCGGGGCAGGTCCTCCATAGCTAAAAGCTTCTTTATCTATATCCGGATTTTTTTCAGAGGCTTTGCGATAGAATAAAGACATAAGAGTTGTCCCGTGATGTTGTTTTATAGCGTCTATTATGGAATCGTCTAAATTGTATTGTTTTGCCAAAGCCGCTCCGTCTTTTACATGCGAAGATAAAATCAGAGCCGACATTGCGGGAGTGAGAGGGTCGTGTGGATTTTGTCCCGCCGATTGATTTTCTATAAAGTATTTTGGATTTTTAATTTTTCCTATATCGTGATAATATGCGCATACTCTTGCAAGAATAGAATCTTCTTTGATTGCTATGGCGGCGTTTTCGGCTATTGATGCAGTCATTAATGAATGGTGATAAGTTCCCGGCGCTTCAAGCATAAGGTCTTTTAAAAGAGGATTGTTGAAATCTGACAACTCTATGAGTTTTATGCTTGTAGTCCGCGAAAAGATTTTTTCAAAAATAGGCATTATCACAAGCAAAATGACTATTGTAAAAACTCCGTTTAAAAGGGAATAATAAAAATAGAATTTATAATCGTTAAAATGATAGGCATTTAGAAGATAAAATACAGTGATGACTAATATATTTGCCGCCGCCGACCTTAACCCTATGATCACAAAATCAGAACGGCTTCTTATATTTTTGGCAGGATGCAAAACTATAATACTGCTGCAAAATAGGACAAAAAAGACTATAAAATTCATATTGCTTAAAATACCCGCAAGAAGGCTTAATATTACGGCATATATGAGGGCTGTTCTTGGATTTATAAGCATAACTCCCATCACAACAAAAGCGCTTATAGGAAAAGCAAATATTGAAATATATTCCTGCGCAATTTGCATAGCGAGTATGCCTATTATGAGTATGAAACATACCAAAACTATAGCGTCATTATCATTTGATATGGATTTTTCTTTGCGGATTTCATGTATAAAAACGAAAAGGAGGGCTATTGTCAACATTAGGACGGCTATCATAGTGTCATATCTGAGACCGAGTTCAAGCAAAATCATAAAATAGACTATGACGGCTGCAATGCTTGTTGTGATAATTACGGGGATTTTGATTTCTTTTGTTAGGAATTGTTTGGTATTGCGCATAACGGGACCGTGAGATTTTTCACTGTCTAAATCCCGAGCCGCCCTAATTAAAATTTGTCTAATCCATTGTTTGAATGGTCTCATTTATTTGCCTGTTTTAATGTTATTCTCAATCCCAATTCTTTCAATTGCCTTTCGCTCACAGTTGCTGGAGCGTTTGAAAGCGGGTCTGTAGCTTTTTGAGTTTTGGGAAATGCTATCACTTCTCTTATAGACTCTTCGCCTATCAAAAGAGCGCAAATCCTGTCAAACCCTAAAGCTATTCCGCCGTGAGGAGGCGCGCCGAATGATAGAGCGTCAAGCAAAAAGCCGAACTTTTCTTTTGCCGCTTCCTCGCTGATATTTAAAATGTCAAAAACTTTTTTCTGAACTTCGCTATTGTGTATTCTTATAGAGCCGCCGCCGAGTTCCACTCCGTTTAAAACCACATCATAGGCTTTTGCCATTGCTTTTGCGGCATTGTCTTTTGAAAGAGTTTCGCCGTCTTTTGGAGAAGTAAAGGGATGATGCAGGGCGTCCCATTTGTGTTCGTCATTATTCCATTCAAACATTGGAAAATCCACTACCCACAATAAATTGAATTTGTTTTTATCTATAAGTTCAAGCTGTTTGCCCATCTTTATACGCAAAGCGCCCAAACCCTGAGCGACGATTTTAACATCATCTGCTAAAAACACAACTAAATCGCCTTCTTTTGCATTGAGTTTTGAAATAATTGTTTTGATTTCCGTTTCTGAAAAATATTTGACTATATTAGATTCCGCCCCGTTTGCCGTGATTTTCATCCAAGCAAGACCTTTTGCCCCATATTCGCCGACAAAACTTGTCAATTTGTCAATGTCAGCGCGGGAAAGAGATGCGCCCTTTGGTATGCAAAGTCCTCTGACAGGATTGCCTTTAGCTATAACATTGGCGAAAACGCTGAATTTGCAATCTTTTAGCTCAGCGCTAAAATCCGCTATAAACATCTCAAATCTCGTATCGGGCTTGTCTGAGCCGTATTTAAGCATAGCCTCGCTATAATGCAATCTTGAAAAAGGGGTTTTAATCTCAATATTTAAAACTTCTTTAAAAACTTTCGCTAACATTCTCTCCGTTACATCCATAATATCGTTTTCTTCTATAAATGACATTTCCATATCCACTTGAGTAAATTCAGGTTGTCTGTCGGCTCTCAAATCCTCATCTCTAAAACATCTTGCAAGCTGATAATATTTATCAAAACCAGCTATCATCAAAATCTGTTTAAAAATCTGCGGGGATTGAGGCAAAGCATAAAAACTCCCATTATGTATTCTGGAAGGGACAAGGAAATCCCTTGCTCCCTCAGGCGTGGACTTGCCCAAAAAAGGAGTTTCAATCTCCAAAAACCCTTCTTTATTGACAAATTCTCTTATAGTTTGAGAAATTTTGTGGCGGATGATGAAATTCTTTTGAAAATTCGGTCGGCGCATATCAAGATAGCGGTATTTGAGCCTCAATTCTTCAGAGGTTTCAACATAATCAGATATTTCAAAAGGAAGAGTTGGGGAAGTATTGAGGATTTCAAGCTCTGCAATCAATAATTCAACTTGTCCTGTGGGCATATTTGGATTGATAGTGCCTTCAGGTCTTTGTCTGATTTTGCCTTTTACAGATAAAACAAATTCGCTGCGCAATCTTTCAGCAATTGCAAAAATGCTTGTATTTTCAGGCTGAAATACGATTTGCAAGATTCCGCTTCTATCCCTTAAATCAATAAAAATCACCCCTCCATGGTCCCTGCGCGAATGCACCCATCCGCATACAGATATTTCCTGTCCAATGTGGCTTTCCCTTAAATCTGCGCAATAAAAATTCCTTTTCATATTGACCTCTTTATAATATTTTCCCTTACCCACGCATATTAGCATTTTTAAGACCACTTTCAAAAGATAGGTGCGGCGGAGCCGATGGGGTGGCGGCGTTTTGTGCAGTTTTATAGAAATATTCCCATCGAAGCAGTGAGAGGTCGTCACGCCATAGCTTTAGCAGTTCGTCACGCCATTATTTTAATTGTATTTTCAATGACATTTTTGATATAATCCGCGCATTCCACCCAGCAAACAAGGACAAAACAAAAATGAAACAAAAACAAGAAGAGCGGTTAAACTCTCTAAATGAGTATTAGGAGGTAAACATGGCAAGGTCATCTCTTCATCAGCAAGTTGTTATAAAGACTGAAAAAGATTTAATGAGATTAAAAGAGATTTTATCCAAAAAAAGTCCAATGAATGATAATGTAGATACTAAATCCCGCGGTGGAAGATATAAATGAGTTTGATACAAGGAGGAAAACAATATGGCTACAAGTTCAATATAGAGTGAATTTATTATTAAAGATGCAAAAGCGGCAAAAAATTTGATAGCGGCGATGGAGTATGCGGATAGGCATCCTATCCGTATTAAACCTTATACTACCGACGAATTAGCAAAAAATGCAAAGGAGTTGTTAAAATGTATGAGACGCTGTCGTCAATTAAAGAAATAGTAGAGATTGGTAATGTTGAAGATATCAAACAATTGAAAGAAAATATAGCCAATTTTAAGTGCCATAAAGATTTGGATGTTGAGAGTTTTTTGATAAATAAATCTTTTGATTATGATGCTTGTCATAGGACTCGCACTTTTCTTTGTTATGATGGCAAAGGTTTTTTATCCGCTTACTTTTCTTTAACGATTAAAGTTTTACAATTGCAAGACTATATTCCAAAAAATCTTCGTAAAAAATTGACTTTTGGATTGACAAGCCAAACAAATGTTCCCGCGTTCTTAATTGCCCAAATGGGTAAAGATGATAATTGTCAAATAAAAAATATTAGCGCCATATTGCTTAATGAAGCTCAGAAAATGATACTTTTTGCTCGTCATACGGTTGCAGGTAGAATAGTTTATTTAGAATGCAAGAATAATTACAAATTGAGAAAGTTATATGAGGCGTCTGGTTTTATGGACTTACAGATGAATGGAGATTTAGCGCAGATGGTCAAGATAATTTGAGGGTAATAAAAATGCAAATCACTATCACAAAGCCAATCCACGAAGTGTCACGCCGTAGCGTAAGCGAAGGCGGACAGCCCAGCCCAGCCCAGCCCAGCCCAGCCCAGCCCAGCCCAGCCCAGCCCAGCCCAGCAACTCTCTATACATATAAATTCTTTCTTAAATGTGCCGTTAAAAATTTGAGGGGCATTTATGTTTATTAAAAATTCAATAAATTT
>JAISKX010000217.1 GCA_031260765.1 Endomicrobium sp.
ATAATCTTTCATCCAAGCGCCGAGCGTTATATGCCATCTGCGCCAAAATTCTGATATTGAACGGGAAAAGAATGGAGTATTAAAATTTTCGTTCATTTTAATACCAAACATCTGTCCGGCGCCGATTACAATATCCATACAACCTGAGAAATCAGTATATATTTGAAATGCAAAAAAGATAATGGCAATAAATAAATACAATCCAGCGTATTGTCCATAATCGTTAAAAATAGGATTTACAAACATTGCAAGTCTATCGGCTATCACCAACTTTTTAAACAAACCCCAAAGTATGCGTTGAATACCGAAAGTCCACTGTGTATAATCAAAATTATGATGAGCATACAATTGCGGCGCCAACTCATTATATCTATGTATTGGTCCTATACTGACAGATGGGAAAAACATAGCAAAAAGTGCAAATTTTGCAGGATTCTTTTGAGGTTCAGCAATGCCGCGATAGACATCTATAAGGTATCCGACGGTTTGGAATGTGTAATAAGATATGCCCAAAGGCAATAAGAGTTTTAAAATAGGCAATGATTGCCCATTGAGGTGAAATAGTTTTGCCAATATATTTATATTGTCGGCAAAGAAATTGTAATATTTAAAAAATCCAAGTATCGCTATGTTTATAAGAATGGTTATAATCAAAATAAGCGTCTTTTTTCTGTCCGATGAAATCTTGTCTATCAAATAAGCCCCTGCCCAAATAGTCAAAGCGGTTATAAAAACAAGACTCGCTATAGACTTCAACCCTGCAAACAAGTAGAAAAAGATACTGCCCAATAAAAGTAAAATCCACTGAAATCGTTTCGGTAATGTCCAATAGAGTAAAGTTAATACCGCTAAAAATATAAAAAAATAGAAAGATGTTAAAACCATACTTTAAATAACCCCCGCTTTAATAATCGCTTTTGAAACTTTTTCTTTTGTTTTTGCAATTGCAATAGACGCTTTGATTGTCAAAAGTTTAAATCTGTCGTCTTTTTCTATAACTGTCCCTGCAATCAATAATTCAATGGGAGCGCCGCCTAAACCTAAACGGACAGGCTTTAGAAATTTAACTTCTACGCTATGAATCAAACTGTTTTGTCCCGGTAAATACACGCCCGCAAGCGTTGAATAAAAAGAGGCTGTGAGCATTCCAAAAACCACTTTACCTTCATAGCCTTTTGACTTTGCAAATTCATCATCATTATGCAAAGGATTTATATCGCCTGTGTATTTGCGAAAAGCGTCAATATAATCTTTTGTTAAAAGCGCAGAGAAACTCTCTTGCATCCCGATATTTATATCTTCATAAGAATAGACATTCATTTTTCCTCTTTTAAACTATTATGAATTGTCTCAAATATAGAATCGGCGTTTAATCCGTTTTCTTTTCTTACATCGGAAATTGTTCCATACCCTTTTGCAAAACAATTGTTCAAACCAATTCTTTTAAAATTAATGTTTATGTTTTCATCGGCAATAATTTCTGCAATAAGTCCGCCGAGACCGCCTATAATCGTATGCTCTTCAACTACGAAAATATATTTAACTTTTGCGGCTTCTTTTAAAACAGAGTTTTTATCAAAAGGTTTTATAGTATGGACATTGACGATTTCTACGCTAATTCCACACTCTTTTAATTTTTTTGCCGCAATAATGACTTCTGAGATTATACTTCCCGTAGAAAACACGGCGATATCCGAGCCTTCGCAAATTATATTGTTCTTGCCTAATTGAAAATCACAATTGCCGCTATAAATTTCAGGCTCATTGGACATTTCAAGTCTTATATACACAGGGGATTTTATTTCATAAGCCGCATGGACGCATTTATATACTTCCTTAGGACTTGCGGGAGAAAGGATTGTTAAATTGGGGAGCGTTCTCAATAATGCGATGTCTTCTGTTGAATGATGCGTAGGACCAAGCATAGAAATTGATATTCCGCTGCCGAACCCGACCACTTTTACATTCTTTTTTTGAAAACAAATGTCATCTCTTATAAATTCAAAAGTTCTATATGCTAAAAAAGTCCCAGCGCTGTACACGAAAGGATTTTTTCCATAACTTGCCAATCCAGCGGCAACGCCTATCATATTTTCTTCGGCTATGCCCATATTAAAGTATTGTTTAGGAAAATCGCGATAATAAAACATATCAAAATCATTGCCATTGTCTGCTGAGAGCCAAAGAACATTTTTGTCCTTTTGCGCTATCTCATAGATAGCGTTTAAAAATTCTTTTTGCATTGTTCTAACTCCATTTCAGAAATATCTAATTCCTGCATCGCCTGTTTCATTTCTTTTTTATTTGGAACTTTATAATGCCATTGAGGAGCATTCTCCATAATGGATAAGCCTTTTCCTTTGATTGTATCGGCGATTATAATACGCGGCTTGTCTTTTTGAGATTTGGCTAAGAACGACTGCTGCAATTCATCAATATTATGTCCATTGACTTCGCTGACATTCCATCCAAAAGATTCCCATTTTGAACGCCAATCGTCCGTTGATATAATGTCTTTGACAAAACCCATTTTTTGAATATGATTGTTGTCTAAAATCACAGTTAAATTGTCTAATTTAAAATTCGCGGCGCTTATTGCCGCTTCCCATATATTGCCTTCTTGCTGTTCCCCATCTCCAATAATCACATAAGTTTTGCTATTTATATCATCAAGTTTTTGCGCTAATGCCATACCAATGCCTATAGACAGACCATGCCCAAGCGAGCCTGTCGCGGCTTCTACGCAAGGAATTTCTAATGGATTGGGTTCTCCGCCCAATCTTGTCCCTTGACGGCAAAATGTCCATAATTCTTCTCTTTTAAAAAACCCAGCCAAAGATAAAATAGTATATAAAGCCAAACTGCCGTGACCTTTGCTGACTATCAATCTATCTCTTTGAGCCCATTTAGGATTTGCCGCATCATATTTGAGAATTTTTTTGATATATAAAACAAATAGTATCTCAACAATTGAATAAGCGGAGGCTATATGCCCTATACCGCCGCAATATGCAGTTAAAA
>JAISKX010000233.1 GCA_031260765.1 Endomicrobium sp.
TTCTAAAAAATTGAAAGCTAATGCAGGCTCTACTTTTATCGGCAAGTTTTTTATAGCGGCTTTTATTTTTTTTATACTTTATTTTGTCGTTTCCAAAATTTTCAATTCTTTATCGTCAGCCGACGCCGTTCTTATTAAAAATATAGAAATCATTTCTACTGAAAATATTACGAAAGCCGAAATCAAAGCCGCGCTTCCTTTTAAAGAGGGAGACAGTTTGATTACAGCGGATTTAAGCCGGGCAGAAAAAGAAATAGCCAAAAGTAAGCCGGAGTTTCAAAGCATATCCATAAGCAGAGGCTGGAAAAAAGTCTCAGTAAAAGTCCAAGAGAGAAAACCTGAGGCTTTTGTAAAGAATGCAAATTCTATTATGGCTATAGATTCCAGCGGAGTCGTTTTTCCCTTGCGCGGTTTTATGAGCGCGGCGAATGTCCCCACAATCTCTTATAAGAATGATAATGAGCAAAAGGAAATTTTAAATTTTATTCATTTGCTCAAGGCTGCGGACAAATCTTTTCTTGACGGAGTCTCAAATATACAATTTACAAATTCAAAGGGCTTTGTTTTGATTACAGATGAAAACGCCGTTATTCATTGGGGAAATGCCGATTATGGACGGCTTAAAAATAAAATAGATGCGTTTAAAAAAGCTTTTGTTTCAGCAAAATCCAACAATGAAAAGATAGATTATGTGGACATGACTTTTTATGACAATGGACGCATAATAATAAATCACAAAAAATAAAAGAGGAGAATAAAATGGTAAAAGAATCGCTTGTCGCTGGAATTGATGTCGGCAGCAATCAAATATGCTGCGTTGTAGGCGCTCTTGATGAAGAGCATAAATTAGTTAAAATCTTGAGCGGCGCGGTTGCGCCGTGTCCCGACGGCATCAAGTCTGGAGTGGTTATAGATATTGGAGAGGCTTCAAAAGCCATGCATAGAGCTTTTAGCGAAGCGGGAAGAAATATAGACGGGCAAATTGATAATATCGCCGTCGCCGTGAGAGGCAATTTTATAGAAGCTCATAATTGTAAAGGCGTGGCAAGCATCCCAGACAAAGAAGTTGACGAATCTATAGTAGAAGAGGCTTTGGGCGCGGCTCAAGACTCAATAAGATTGGATACAGGCAAAGAAGTCTTGCAAATTGTCCCCAGAGAGTTTTTATTAGACCAGACAAGCGTTCAAAACCCATTGAGAATGGAAGGAAATATTATTGAGATAGAAGCTCTTGCCTTAGTGGCGTCCACGACAAATTTAACCAATATCTTAAAAGCTTTAAACGGCTCAAATATCAATTGCGAAGAGAGATTATATGGTTATATGGTCGCAAATGACATTTTGCTTAGAAAAGAGGAAAAAGAGTCAGGCTGCCTCCTTATAGATTTCGGCGGCTCTACTACGGGCATTGTCCACTATGAAGACAGCGTATTGAAATATGTTTATGAACTTCCCGTCGGTTCTGATAATATCACTAAAGATTTAATGCACAAATTGCGGGCTTCATATCAAGAAGCGTCAAGAATAAAAATAGAGCACGGCGCCGCTTTTTGCCCCGACGAATTTCAAAATAGAGAATTTGAATACCGTGCGGCGGACGGCGTGACTATGATGAAGACCGATAGGCAGGAGATTGTAGAGCAAGTTATAAAGCCGCGTCTTGACCAAATCCTTTATCATATTGAAGAGACTGTAAAGAAAAAATCGCCGCAAGGCGTTCCGGGCAGCATAATATTGACGGGCGGAGGCAGCAAGCTTGAATATATTACGACGGCTTTTGAAAAGTATTTTGAAGATTACAGACCTTTTGTGCGCATTGGTTTTCCTCTTGAAAGCAAAATAATAGGAGCGCAAGAGGTGATTTCAGATTCTGTATATACTTGCGCTATAGGAGCGATACATTCAATTTTTTCAAACCCTTATTATTCTACAAGTCCGCAGAAAAACTCTTTATCGGGCGGATTCAATGGAATCATAAATTGGTTTAAGGAGATATTTTAATATGGTTGATATTTTACTTCCTTCAGATAATCTGAATTCAATAAACCCTGTTTTAGGAAATCGCGCTCAGCCCGCTGTAATCAAAATAATAGGCGTCGGCGGCGGCGGCTGTAATGTTATCAGCAGAATGATAGCGGCGGGAGTGGACGGCGTGGAATTTATAGCCGTCAATACGGATGAGCAAGCTTTAAGAGCTTCTCCAGCCGCTACAAAAATACAGATAGGGGAAAAAGAGACAAAAGGTTTGGGCGTCGGCGGAGACCCGGAAAGAGGCAAAAAATCCGCTGAGGAAAACATAGAAGGGTTAAGAGACGCCGTCAATGGCGCAGATTTGGTTTTTGTCGCCACAGGTATGGGCGGAGGAACGGGAACGGGCGCGGCTCCTATGGTCGCTCAAATTGCCAAAGAAGCAGGCATTTTAACAGTCGGCGTTGTCACAAAACCCTTTCCTTTTGAACTTGAAGTAAAAATGCAAATAGCCGAAGAAGGCATTAAAAATATGATGAAATATACCGATACCCTTATTGTCATTCCCAATGGCAAGGTCATCAGTATAATAGACGAGAGAATGACTCTTCCTGCTTTATATCAAATTATTGACGATGTATTGCGCCAAAGCATTCAAGCTATTACAGACACTATCACAAAACAAGGCGAAATAAATAGAGATTTAGCCGACATCAGAACAATTTTAAAAGATGCAGGGACTGCTTTGATAGGCATAGGAGAAAGTTCGTCTATCAGCGTAAGAGAAGCTGTTGATAAGGCTTTGAGCAGCCCTCTGCTTGATAATTACGATATATCAAGGGCTACAAAGATGCTTATAAATGTCACGACAAATAGAAATGCTCCGGCAAGAGTTTTTCAAGAATTGGGCGACATTATCAGGGATTTCAAAATGAAAAAGGCGCATATCTTTTTTGGACATACCTATGACGAGCGCATAGATGAAAAGCTTAAAGTTACAATAGTATCCACAGGCTTTAACAGCATAGGGGTTAAGCCCGTCGGCAGAGAAATAAATATAAAGCCTGTTGAGCAGAAAACAAGCGCTCAAGTCCTCGCGCCGGCAGCGCCGTCTCAAAGCGAGCTTTTTGATAAGAAAAATGATGCTATCAATGAGAATTCAAAGCAAGAAAAAGGCAAAGAAGCCGCTGATTATTTTTCAATACCGGCATATACGCATTGGGAAGTAAAAAAATTAAATAAGTAGGACTGATTATGTTGTATGGTTCAAACTTTCCTTTAAAGCATTTCACCACGACAAAAGCGGACGGCGATATGAAAGACGAAAACAAACGCCTCCGCTTTCTTATTTCCCGCAAAATAAATCCCAAAACTTTAGTTTTAGCAAAACAAGTTCACGGCAATATTATAAAAATCGTTTCAAAAGCCGACGGCGGCTCTTGTATTGATAATTGCGACGGTTTTATTACAGACGATAAGAGCGTTCATCTCGGAATTTTTACAGCAGATTGCCAGCCCATTCTTATGACTAATCAAACTCTATCTGTAAAAGCGGCTATACACAGCGGTTGGAAAGGTCTTGCCTCAGGAATAATAGAAAATGCTATTGAAATTTTTGATAAGAAATTTAATATAAAACCGCAAGATATTTGCGCCTATATAGCTCCTCACATTCAGAGTTGTTGCTATGAAGTCGGCGCTGAATTTGAGAAAATTTTTCAAACTCCTCTCAAAGACGGCAAATTAAATTTATCCCAAATAACAAAAAGCAAAATGGAAAAATTAGGAATTGAGTCAATAGAAATAAGTCCATATTGCACAATGCACAATACAGAATTATTTTTCTCATATAGAAGAGATAAAACTGATAAAAGAATGTTGACGATAGTTTGAACAGAAATTGAAATTAAGGAGCAAAGATAAAATGACGGAACTTTTTTTTGACAATCCAAAAACAATTTTCGGTGTCATTTGTATAGTTCTAAATTATCCATTAGGCTGGTTTGCCATTATATATTTCATAAAGAAAGCTCAAAAAACACGCAATAAGAAATTTTATGTTTTTGGCGTCCTTTTATATGGGTTTTCTTGGTTTTTGTTGATTTTCGGCATTTTTTTATGCGGCAAAGAGCATTATGCCCTTGTCTACAATAAGTATTTTCAATTCATATCAGCCTCAGTCATAATTCTCTTTATATTCTATGAGGTTTTTTTAAAAAAGCATTTAAAATTCAATAAGAAATCAATTGACAAAGGATAAGCAAAAATATAAAATCCCGCCCGTAAATCAAAAATCTCATCAATATCCGCCTTATCTTCGCTATTTAAAGGAGAGATAAGGCGGATTTTGTGATAACTAAAAAGGCAAAATCATTATGAATTTTCAAAGGATTTTAATATATCTGCCCATTCTCATATTCTCTTTTATGATGCATGAGATAGGACATGCTTATATGGCAGATTTAAGGGGCGATGATACCGCAAGGCGGCTGGGCAGAATTACTTTAAATCCAATACCGCATTTAGATGTATTCGGCAGTCTTATCTTTCCCGCCATGTTATTGTTTATGAACTCTCATTTTCTTTTCGCATGGGCAAAACCTGTCCCATTTAATCCGGCAAATTTAAAAAATCCAAGAATAGATATCCCTTTGATTGCTTTTGCAGGACCTTTTGTCCATATTCTGCTTATAGCGGCGTCTTTTATTCTTTTAAAACTATCTGTTGTTTTTAGTCAATTTACTATGGGTTTTGCTCAATCAATAATAGAGTTCCTTTATATTATGATACAAGTCAATATGGTTCTTTTTGTATTTAATCTTTTGCCCATCCCTCCTCTTGACGGCTCTAAAATAATCTCTTATTTTTTGCCGAAAGACATCGCCGAAAAATATATGGGTATGAATCAATATGTGGGTTTTATTATTTTGATAGTTTTGATTTCAAGCGGGTTTTTATCGCAGATATTGAGCCTCTTTACAGGCTGGACAAATTGGATATTTTTTAGAGTATTGGGATATTAAATGAAAAAAAGAATTTTATCGGCTATGCGTCCCACAGGGCGTCTCCATATTGGGCATTATTTCGGAGCTCTTAAAAATTGGGTTGAGCTTCAAGATGAATTTGAATGCTATTATGCTTCTGCCGATTGGCATGCTTTGACTACCGATTATGCAGACACAAAACAAACTCAAGAAAATGCTTTTGAAATGCTTGCTGATTGGCTCGTGTCCGGCATTGACCCTCAAAAAAGCGTTGTTTTTAAACAATCCAATGTTTTTGAGCATAGCGAATTGTTTTTGATTTTGTCTATGATTACCCCTTTGGGCTGGCTTTACAGATGTCCAACTTATAAAGAGCAAATCAATGAAATACAAAACAAAGATTTAAGCAATTTTGGTTTTTTAGGTTATCCCGTTTTAATGGCTGCGGATATTTTGTTGTATAAGGCTGATTTCGTTCCCGTTGGAGAAGACCAACTTGCTCATTTGGAATTTACAAGGGAAATAACAAGAAGATTCAATAATTTTTATGGAGAGGTTTTGATAGAGCCTCAGGCAAAACTTACAAAGACGGCGAAAGTCCCCGGCATTGACGGGCGAAAAATGTCTAAATCCTACGGCAATTCTATTTTGCTTGGAGAGGAAGACGATGCTTTAAAAGTGAAAGTTCAAGATATGTTCACAGACCCTCTAAAAATTAAAAAAAATGATGTAGGTCATCCGGAAGGCTGCGTGGTTTTTGCTTTTTATTCCATATTTAATGATGATTTTGAGAATAGATGTAAAGAGTGCAAAGCCGGAGCTATAGGCTGCGTTCAATGCAAGAAAAATGTTTTTGAGAATTTATCCGCTTTTATGAAACCTCTTGCCCAAAAAAGAAAAGAGCTTTTGGCGGACAAATCATATTTGGAAAAAATACTAAAAGAGGGGAATCAGAAAGCTTCGCATACAGCCGCCGCTACTATGGCTGAGATAAGAAAGGCTTTAAAATTTTAATATGCAAAATTTGTTATACGATGTGAACATAGACGCTTTTGAAGGACCTTTTGATTTGCTTTTACATCTCACAAAGAAAAAAGATTTGGAAATCAGCGAAATAAATATAGCTGAAATCACGGCTGATTATCTATCTTATCTTGAATCTATGAAAGAGTTGAACATTGATATAGCCGGCGATTTTCTTGTTATGGCTTCAACTCTTATGCTTATGAAAGCGCGGGCATTATTATCTCCCTTAGGAAATGACGATTTAGAGGAAGAGGAAGATTTTGACATTTTAAAGCAGAGATTGATTGAATATCAAAAGTATAAAGAAGTCGGCAAGATTTTGATGTATAAAGAGATAGAGCATTCGCAAGTATATTACAGACCGCTTTTTAACGCCGATAAAAGCGATTTTACAATCAATGCCACAATTTTGGATTTGGCGAGAAGTTTTAATGAGATTTTAAAAGCTTTGCCCGAAGATATCAGAGAAATAATGTATCAAGAAATTCCCATAGAGGTAAAAATAAGGGAAATTTTAGATTTGCTTGAAGGCGGGCAATATATTTCTTTTACAGACATTTTAAAACTTCAAAAAACGAGAAGAGAATTGATAGTTTCTTTTATGGCTATTTTAGAGCTGATAAAAAACAAACAAATTTCAGCTATGCAGTCTGAGTCTTTCGGAGAAATTAGAATATATAAAGTGAGCGTAGAGGCTTATAGTCAAGACGAAGTGGCGGTTGAAAATGACGACGAAAATACCTCAAAAGAGCCTGAAGTTTTGCAATTAAACGCCCAAGAAAATGATGAAAACAATGAAAACGAATCTCTCTAACCCCTATCGTGCGAGCTTGACCCGCAATCTCCTAAAGCAGTAATTCCCCTTTCACTTGTGAAGGGGTGGACGCGAAGCGGACGGGGTAGCGCCGTTAGATTATAAAAGCGAGGAATCAAATGGAAACGAATGAAGTCAAAAATGTTTTAGAAGCTCTACTTTTTGTATCGGAAAGACCCTTGACTTTAAAAGAGTTGAAATCTCTTTTGAGCGAGGATTATGATGATTTGGAAAATATAGAAAATCTTTTAAATGAATTAAAAACTGAATACGAGACTCTCAACAAACCCTATGAAATCAAATTCCTTGCCGAAGGTTGGACATTTGCTACAAAGGCAGACTATTCTCCTTGGATTAAAAAACTTTTCAAAAGGAAATTTGTTTTCAGAATGTCTCCATCCGCTCTTGAAACTCTCGCAATAGTCGCTTATAAGCAGCCCGTAACGAGAGCAGATATAGACGATATAAGAGGAGTAGAATCCTCAGGCGTTTTAGACACTTTGCTTGAAAGAAAATTGGTAAAGATAGTAGGACGCAAGGAAGCATTGGGGCAT
>JAISKX010000257.1 GCA_031260765.1 Endomicrobium sp.
GTTTAACCTTTGCGTTCTTTGCGAGAAGCCTCTGTCGTTCTCCGTTTTTCCGTTTGTCTTTACTGTTATATTATCAGCATTGAATCGCCGTAAGAGAAAAATCTGTATTTTTCTTGGACGGCTTTTTTGTAGGCTTCTAATATCAATTCTCTGCCGGCGAATGCGCTTGCCATCATTAAGGGGGTGGATTTGGGGAGATGGAGATTTGTTATTAGTCTGTTGATTATGCGGAATTTATGGCTTGGATATATGAAGATTGAAGTTTCGCCTGAAAATGCTTTGAGATTTATCTGCCCTTCTTGATTTTGCACAAGAGATTCTAATGCCCTTGTTGTTGTTGTGCCTACCGATGTGATTGCCTGCCCTTGACGCATAGCCTCGTTTATAATATTTGCATTTTCCTCATCTATTGAGAACTTTTCAGGCAGCATTTGATGTTTTTTGATTTCTTCGCTCATTATCGGCTTGAAAGTTCCCCAGCCTACATGTAAAGATAATTTGGCGATTTTTACTCCTTTGTTTTGCAATTTGTCTAAAATGTCTTGAGTAAAATGCAGTCCTGCCGTCGGGGCGGCGATTGCGCCCAAATTGCGGGCATAAATAGTCTGATACCTTTCTCTGTCAAGAGCGGAAAACTCTAAAGCCAAATTGTCTTTTCTATTTATATAAGGAGGAAGCGGCATCAAAGCGCTTTTTTGCAGGAGATTTGACGGAGGTTTATTGAATTCTACAAACACTTCGCCTTTTTCGTTTTTGGATTTAACTGCGCACTCATAACCGTCTTCAAAAATCACTTTTTTGTCTATGCCGATAAAAGGTTTCATCAAAACTTTATGTTCTGGATTTTGCAGATGAGGCTCTAAAAAAAGAAGTTCAACTTTTGCGCCTGTGGGTTTTTTGCCGAATAGCCGGGAAGGGATTACTTTTGTATCGTTTATAACAAGAACTTCGCCTTCTTTAAAATAGTCTATTATATCGCTAAATCTTTTATGTTCAAATTTGCGGCTTGCCCTGTCTATAACAAAGAGTCTTGACTCATCTCTTTGAGCGGCGGGTTTTTGGGCAATCAATTCTTTTGGTATTTCATAATCATAACTTTCAAGCAAAAAATCTGTATTCATTATTTATATCTAACTTTTTCTATTTTGGTTTTCGGATAATAATAAGAGAGGATTTGCGCATAATTTTTGCCGTCTAAACCCATCCCTCTTGCGCCCCATTGGCAAAGACCGACTTTATGACCCCATCCATTGCCGATAAAAAAGAATTTGTCGTTTTGTTTTTTTATGCTTTTAAATGTATTGCTCTTAATTTTCCAAGCGTCTATGGTAAGCCTAAACTTATAAGCATTCATCATTGTCTCGCCTTTTGAATGTTTAATAATCACATCTATTGCAGAGCCGCCAGGAGTTTTGCCTGACGGACTTATGGATTGTATTTCTCCTATATCGGCGGTTTTTGACAATTGTTTTCTTATAAAAGATTCGTCTATAGCGGTTTCCCAAGTTGAATAAGGAGCGTCTTGACAATATCCGCATTTGACGCCTTCAAGATATTCAGGAACTTCCGTCCACCCCCACACATATTTAGGGCTTTCCGTATGTCCGCCGCAATTAGCGTGAAAAACAGTTTGGGCATATCTGCCTTTATAGGTTAGAACTTCGCCCGCAGTTTCTACTACGGCTTCATTGCCGATAGGCACTTCCGCGCTCGCTCCGCCGAAAACTTGGCAATGAGTATCGCCGCATAAATCAAAACCTTGCGCTTTGTGTTTGCCCATATTGGCAATAGCATAAGTTCTACTGATTACCGCTTGAGATTTTAAAGTTTCAAGCGGCCATTTGGAGCTGGACTCTTTAGGCACTACGCCTTTTAAATAATCTTCCATTTTCAGCACATTGATTATATTTACTTTATTATTAGCCGTCTTTGACACTATAAGATATCCGCGATAAGCCGTTTTGCCTGCATAGACAAGACCCTTAGCGCTTTCCACGCGGATAGGAAGGGTGAGTTTATTATTGCCAAGCAGCATTTGCCCGTTAGAATAAGAAAGTTTCGTCATGCCTTGGCTGAGATTATATCTCTTGCCATTATTGTCTATGATGCTAAAAGAAGCCGAGCCGCCGACATTGACAGAAGTAGCGTTTAAAATTATGCCCACTCTTATAATCTGAGGCATAGTGTCCGCGCCATAGGCATAGACCGCTAAGAGCATTAATACGATTGATAGAACAGTTTTTTTCATTTTCATTTCCTTGTTTTCCAATAATTTGGAATTATATTTGAGATTTTAAAGTTTGTTTGCAAATCTTTCATTATAAGATTTGTTGCATGCGCAATATTTTTGCAGATAATAGCCTTGCTTTCTAAGTTCGTTTTTCCCGTCATAAAAAAACTTTGTAAAGTTACGGTATAAAAACTCAATTTCATAAATACCGCTCAATTGTTGCGAGACTTGTTTTATTATATCGTGTTTTTGATACGGACTTGATAAAAGAGAGGTTGAAAAACAATCAAAACCATTTTCTTTTGCAAACTTTGCAGCTTTCTCAAGCCTCAGTTTATAACAATTGGCGCATATTTCGCCGCTTTGCTTTTTCCAATCGTCATAATTATATGAGAAATCTTTCTCTTCATAAAAATCAAGTTTTAACTCTTTTGCATATCTGACGGCTGATTCTTTTCTTTTATTATACTCGTCAAAATCCCATATATTCGGATTATACCAATAAAATGATGCGGACAATTTTTGTTTATCAGAACCGCTTTCGCAGAGAAAATCAAATTCCTCTTTAAGATATTTAATAACAGAAGCCGAACAAGGCGCGCAACAAAGATGCAATAAAAGTTTTTTCATATTTTGGGTCTCTTTAAAATTTATAACTCGCGCCAATCCCGCCCGCATAGCCGAAACCGGCGCCGAAATCTATACCTGCATTTATATTTATAGAGATTTTTTCGCTTAAAACATATTTCCCGCCAAGCGCAATAGCAATACCGATTGAGCCTTCTTCTGATGCCGATATATCGCCGCTTTCGCCGCTTGCCGTTTTGGTTTTATATTTGACGCTGTCTCCAGAGGCAAGAATGACGCCGTAAAGGCGTCCATACCAAGTTATGTTTTGCATTTCTTCAAATTTACCGTCAAAGCCCGCCCCTATTTTTGCCTCTAAACGGATAAAACTGTCGGCGTCTATTGTCATTGTGTCGGACTTTATTTCTTTATTTGAGGCAAATCCTCCTTGAACGGCTATAAAAGGTTTGATGTTTATAGTCGGCGTTAAAAGAGTGACATATTCAAGTTCAACGCCGCTTTTAAAACTATTGCCGTCAAAGGCTAAATCGTTTTGAGTTTCTATAGTCCAGCTCTGAAATCCTATGGAGAGATTGCCTTTCAGATTGAATGTTCCCTCTAATCTGTCCCCATGGTATATGTCAAAACATCCGCCGTATAAGCCTATTTCTATATCGCTCATAGTCCCTTTATCTTCGTCTTCCTTTATATTATTTATACCATAGCGCGCAAAAATGCCGACTGTCAATTTCTCTCTTGTATAAATATCCGCGCCGAATGCCGCGCCGAAACTATTGACGCTAAATTTATCTATCGTTTCACCGCTTGCATATAAGCCCGCCCAAGCCGAACCTTTTTGTTTGACATCAGCATCTGGCTCAGAATCAGCGTCTAATTCGGCGGCAGGCTCCAATCTGCTATATATATAGTCAAGTCCATGAGATTTTGCAGACATAGATAAAGCATTGGCAAAGAATTTTGAGTTAATAATAATCACGGGATTATTCTGCATAGGACTTGCAAACATTGTTAAGAACAAATTTCTATCATCAGGCGACGACGATAATTCATAATATCTATCGTCAACATACAATTTATACCAATCGTATATTTTTGTGTCGGAGTGCATTATTTTTACCATCCCTGTGGACTGCCACAAATTGAATATATTGACAGTCAAAGAACTTCCTGCATTGATTCTAATATCATCTGTTGCAAATAGCATATCTGTCTCAGGAGCATTGGCAAACACGGTTTGAGAACTTAAAATGCTTAAATTTAGCCCGATTTCAAAAATCCCGCTTATTGTTGCGCTTTCTATATATAATTTGTTGGGAATGCTAAAGTTTGCGCTATCGCTTGCAATGGAGAGCTTTCCGCTTGAACTAATACTTAAAAAACTTATTGAACTTATATCCATAGGCGCTTTGACAAAACCTTCTTCTATATTGAAATAACTCTTATAATCCACTGCCGCGCCGCTGTCAAAAATCAAGTCTCCCAACCCTTTTTTACTTATTAGCGCATTGGCATAATACCCGCCTGATATGCCGCCGTTTATTGTAATTTTCCTGCCCTGCTCGGCACTAAATTCAATATTTGCCGAATCTATTAAATGAATGTCATTTTGATTTCCAGCGGCATAATTCTGATTAAAAATGACATTGTTATTTTCAGCCGCTATTACAATTTTTGCATTTGCCCTCGCATAAATAGCTCCGCCGGCA
>JAISKX010000262.1 GCA_031260765.1 Endomicrobium sp.
ATTTTATAGAGCCGAGCGGTTTTGACGGCGGCGCAATAGAGATAATGTCTGCATTAGAAAAAAAATCCATAGTATGTATGATGGGCGACAGAACTTTCGGCAGCAAAGAAAACAGCGTATAAATTGATTTTCTCGGCGGCAAAATCCAAGTTCCATTCAGCATTTACAGAATAGCGGGCGCATTAGGCGCCCCGATAGCCATAATCTTTTTCCCCTATGGCGGCAAAGGCAAAGTTGACTCTTTTATAGCCAAAACCTTTTATGTTGAAGACAAAGGCAAAACCCCGCCAAACTACATCCCCGAAGCCCAAACCTTCGCCGACGCCCTTTCACAATTCACCAAAAAATACCCATACCAATTTTTCAACTATTTTGATATGTGGAGTTGAAATGAGAATGTTGGACATAAAAAAAAGAGCATCGCCTTTTATGAGGCGATGCTCTTTTTTATTTTATGCCGCTATTGCTCACTTCTCCAACTTAAATACATTTTTGCCCACTCCGCAAACGGGGCATTTCCAATCGGCGGGCAGGTCTTCAAACTTGCCTTGCGAGCCGTCGTATTTGTATCCGCAAACTGAACATACCCAAACGCCTTCTGATTTTTCCTCCATTGTTGTCTCCTCTTTTTGATATGTCGGGGCGGTTGATGGGGATTTGCCTTTTATTACTTTGTGATAATAGGCATAAGTCATTGCTTCGCCGCCGATTTGTTTGGCGTCTGTCAACTCTGCAAAAAATAGAGTGTGCGTGCTTAACTCTTTTTTATCTATTACTTTGCAAGACAGCCACCCAGCAGTTCCGTCTTTTAAAACAGGCATTTTATCTTTTGTTAATTCATACTGAATACCGTCAAATTTATTGATATCTCTGCCTGATTTAAACCCGAATTGCCCTATAACATTTCCTTTTGCCTCTTGCGACAAAATGGAAATGCTAAACAGACCGATTTTTTTAATACACTCATTAGTGAAATTCTTATGATTGACGCAAACCGCAAGCATGGGCGGTTCCGAAACAACCTGCATAACAGAATTTACCGTGCATCCCGTCAACTTCTCTCCACTCTTAGTTCCAAGAATGAAAACTCCATAACTTAAATCTCTAAGCGCTTTTGTGTCCATAATACCCTCCCTTGAGGCAATGCCTCTTTCTACTTGCGCATATTTTATCAGTTTCTATTTAATTTCAAAACAATCTTTTATCCCGATTTTTTCTAAAAATGTGTTTTCGTGCGATATTATCAGCATTGCGCCGGGGTATTGGGATAGGATTTGTTGAGTGTGGGTTTTGGTTTCCAAATCTATATTGTTTGTTATTTCGTCAAGCAATAATAGTTTGGGAGTTTTGGCGGCGATTTTGGCAAGACAAAGGCGGGCTCGCTCGCCGCCTGACAGTAAAGAAACTTTTTTATTGACTTCTTCATTTTTTCTAAACAAAAAATCATTTAAAAAATCTCTAATTTCTTCTTGTTTCCAATCTGTCATTTTAGAAATTGTCTCATAAACTGTGTCATCATTGTTTAAATCGCTGTAATATTGGTCTAAATAGCCTATATCTTTAGCATCAGGCATTGACCAAAAACCTGTTTTGATAATTTGCGGCGAGTTTAAAATCGCTTTAAAAAGAGTGGTTTTGCCGCTGCCATTATCGCCTTTTATCGCTAAATGCTGTCCGCCTGATAAATTGATATTTATATTTTTTAAAATGATTTTTCCGTCATATCCCGCCGAGCCATCGCTTATGGAAAGAATAGTTTTTGTCTCTATTTTGGCATTGAGATGAAATTTGAGTTTTATTATTTCTGTTGTATGCAAGTTTGATAGCGCTTCATTTAATGCTTGTCTTTTATCAGATAAATCCGCTTGCTTTGCGCCTGATGTTTTTCTTGCAGAACTTGCTTTTAAATCTCCCACCGCCGGCAACCATCTTTTTTGTTCTACCAATTTTTCGCCTCTTTGTTTGCTATGAGCGGCTCTTTGCTGCTCTTTCATAAGAGATTTATGAGATTCTTTCTTTTCCTTTTTTAATTCTGAAAGTTGATTTTGAAGGGTAGTCCTTTTTTGCTCCAAATCTCTTATATAATCGTCATATTTGCCATTAAAAATTTTGACGCGTCCTCTGTCTATATGCCAAATAATATTGACGCAATTCTTGAGCAATTCTTCATCATGGGAAACGATGAGCAAAGTCCCTCTATAAAATTCCAACATTTTCATAAGCGATTTGCGGTTTTTTAAGTCCAAATGATTAGTAGGCTCGTCAAGAGCCAAAATATCGGGTCTTTGCGCCAAAGCCGCGCTCAAAGCCTTATTGAATTTTTGCCCGCCGCTTAAATTTTCATAATCATAAATTAACTGTCCGACATAAGCGATATTGAGATTTTGATTATTGAGAATTTCGCCTTCGCTCGGCTCAAAATATCCCTTAATCATTTTTAAAAGCGTGGACTTACCAGAGCCATTATTGCCGATGATGACAATTCTGCTGCCTTCCATAATTTGCGCGCTAAAATCCTCAAAACAAATTTTGTTAGGAAAATGAAGGCTGATATGATTTAAAAAAATAGTTTTTTGCATTCGGCTATTATACAACAATTATGCTTTTTTGATTTTATTAGGGCTTTTTGCTAATATCGGTATGCAGTTGATGAAGCGAACATAATAAAAAACAATTCAATTAGGATTATTTGTTGGAAGCATAGGGAAAGCCTATGCAGAGCTGGGCGGAGGAAACTTCGCAGGCACATTCCAATCCACAAATAATCGTCTTAGCCTATCCCTATTCGGGATGGGCTGACGGCGATTACTACGGGTTATTGGAATGGCTCAAGGTCTCGCCGTTTTTTTTCTTATCATCGGCGCCCCCAGCATAAATATAATTGGGGGCATTCTTGGAAATATCGCCGAAATCAAAAATCAAAGATTATCTAAAACTATTTCGCATTCATCATTGGCTAAAAAACGCTCTTGTTTTTGCGCCTCTTATCTTTGCCGTCAAACTTTTTGATTTTGATTTGTTTATCAAAACCTTTTTAGGTTTCATATCTTTTTCACTTATAGCATCCGCCGTATATATCATCAATGATATTCTTGACGCCCCAAA
>JAISKX010000025.1 GCA_031260765.1 Endomicrobium sp.
ATAGATGCGACCCACATGGAGCATTTAGACCCATCGGAAAGCAATTGGGCTGGACAGATTTGGGTTAAGCAATAAGAATAGCGGCAAAACAAGTAATAGCAAAAGCAAAAAAGACACAAGCCCCCAAAGGCTTGTGTCTGTTTTCTCAAACATATATTGCTTTACTGTGTAATATATTCTACTATATGACAATGAAGATAATCCCTTCAAGATTTTATAATAAATGGTTTGACAAATTAGACAATGTTGTTCAAATTGTTATTTTGACGCATTTAAATAAACTCTCAAAAGGCGCGCTCGGCAACAATAAACATCTTAAGGGCGGTGTTTATGAACTTAAAATAGATTTTCAAAAAGGTTATAGGATATACAATATAAAGGCTGGCGAAAATATCATCTTATTGCTTTGCGCAGGTATAAAAGATGAACAAACAAAAGATATAAATAGAGCGATAAAAATAAAAGAGTTTTATGAAAAGGGAGGAAATATACTATGAAAAAAGAAAGTCTTGTAAATGCGGCGGATGTTTTTGAAAAATATGCCGACAAAATTAAGGGAAATCCTAAAGCGCTAAGAGAATTTGAAAGCGCCGTCAACACAGCATATAATTCAACTGGCGATATTGATGTGCTTTTGACTGCCTTAAAAGTAATTGCGATAGCAAAAGGCAATTTTTCTCAATTAGCCCGCGATGCTAATATAGAAAGAAAAAGCATATACAATATGTTTAAAAAAGGCAGCAATCCGACTATGTATAATGTCAATGCGGTAGCCAATAATTTAGAAGTAAAAATCAATCTGTCATTTGCGCAAACAAGAGTGTAATCACAAAACATGAATGAAAAAATCTTAAAATTAATTTCTGGTGGGGAAATATACAATATAAAGGCTATTGAATTGAGACAAATCCGATGTTCAAAAAGTCCTTGAAACTATAAAAGAAAGAGATGATTTTTCATCAGGGAGTGATAATGCTATTTCTGGATACTGATATTGTCTCAGTCTAAGTTTTTATAATTTTCTGAAATTGTCCTATTAGATATAGCGGAATGTCGTATAGGTTTTTGTTTTTGCCGTATTTTGCAAGGGAAGTTCTTATGGCGGCTTTGGGGGAATAATAGTCCATATAGGTTTTTAAACTTTTGGCGTGCAAATTTATTGAGGATTTGGCTTCAATCGGGATAATTTCGCCTTCATTTTGAATCACAAAATCAACCTCCGCTATGCCGTTTTTTCTGTCATTTGCCCAATAAAAAATTTTCGGCTTTATATCAAGAGATTTTAATTCCTGCATTACAAATTGCTCAGTCAATGCGCCTTTAAAATGATTGAAAAGTTCATAATTGGGCTCGGACAAATTCTGTATGGTTAAATCGGACTTAGCTGACAAAAGCCCCACATCTAACATATATAATTTAAAAGCCTCTTTTGCATAAGCCGCCAAAGGCAAACCTATGCTTTCAACTCTATTAACTTTATAAATCAAACCTACTTTTTGTAGCCAATAGAGAGCGTCTTCATAAAGACTTGCCCGCGCGCCCTCCTTCATACTTTTATAAATCCATTGTTTTTTTTCTCTTGCAAGTTGAATTGGAATACTGTCCCAAATCATTCCAACTTTTGGTATTGAAGATGAATTTATATGTTTTGAAAAATCTTTTTCATAATTGCCGAGTATATCTTCTTGAATTTCCCGCACGGCTTTTAAGTTTTGATTTTGTATATAAGATAGAATGGCTTTGGGCATACCGCCTATAAAATAATAAAGTTTTAAGCGGGCTATTAAATCATCTTCAATAAGATTAAAAACGCTGATATCGTCCGCTTGCAAACCTGTTTGATAGCGGGTTTCGCCGAGCGCTTGTAAAAATTCGGCAAAAGTCAGCGGATATAAATTGAGAGTTTCAACTTTGCCGACAGGAAAAGAATTCCCTTTGCGTATCGCCACACCCAAAAGACTTCCAGCCGAAACTATATTGTATTGCGGAGCCTGTTCGCAAAAGTATTTAAGACAAACAAGAGCGCGGTTGCATTCTTGGATTTCGTCAAAAATGAGCAAAGTTTCACAAGGATTGATTTTGCAGTCAAACATAAATTCAAGCCTATTTATAATATTTTGCGGCTCTATATTGTTTTCAAAAATCCCGCGGGCTTTTATATTGACATCAAAATTGACATAAACGGTATTTTTATATTGAATCTTCCCAAATTCTTGCATAAGCCAAGTTTTCCCGACTTGTCTTGCCCCTTCAATAAGCAATGGCATTTTATCGATTTTGTTTTTCCAATTGACCAATCCCTGCATAGCATTTCTTTCCATGATGCCCCCTTTTTCTTTACAATGCCTCTACTTTATGCAATATATTACACAAAGTCAAGGGGTAATAATGTCAAATATTACATTTTTGCTATTGGAGTATAGGCAATATGGGCGATATTTGTCTTTTTATAGGTTTTTTAGTATTATCGCGTCATCGCGGAGGCGCTTTGCGTCCCTCACCTGTCGCTTCGCGCAACCCTCTCCCGTAGGAGAGGGGTAATATGAAAAACGGAGCATATAAATGAAATTTGTTTTAAGTTCTAAAATACATCGGGCTATTGTTACGGAAGCGGATTTGAATTATGAGGGGTCTATCAGTATTGATAAATCTCTTTGCGATGCTTGCGGT
>JAISKX010000030.1 GCA_031260765.1 Endomicrobium sp.
CTTGCAGTATCATAAAAAAGACCGTCTGTGAGTTTCATTATATTGGCTTTCGCTACGGCTGTAACTTTTCTTCTATTGTTTTTAACGGCATATTCAAAGGCGAAACGGACTATCCTTTCGCAACAAAAAGCCGAAATCGGCTTTATTGAAATGGCGGAATTTTCTCTTATCTTATTATCCGACATTTTGACAATTTCTTTTGCCTGCGCAGAATCAGCGGCAAACTCTACGCCCGCGTATAAATCTTCAGTGTTTTCCCTGACGACTACCAAATTTATATTTTCATACTTGGATTTCACTCCATCATAGATTTTACAAGGTCTAAGACAAGCGAATAGGTCTAACTCTTTTCTTATGGCGACATTTACAGAACGAAACCCGCCGCCTATAGGAGTAGTAACAGGCCCCTTTAGGGCGACTTTATTTTTCTTTATGGAATCTATTGTGCTTTGAGGAAGAGGAGTTCCTTCCTTTTCCATTATATCAACGCCCGCATGGGCGATTTCCCAATCAATTTTTACGCCTGTGGCATCTATGACTTTTACGGCTATTTCAACAATTTCCGGTCCCGTGCCGTCGCCTGGGATGAGGGTTACTTTGTGAGCCATTTTATTCTCCTTATTTCGGCGCGCCTATTGCGAAACTTTTTATTATTTGGCGCCTGTTTATTACGTAAAAAACAAGAATAGGGATTATTGATAAAATTATACTGATTGATAAGAGTTGCGCATTATATGCCGTTAAGCCTGATTTCATTATAGACATTGTGATGGTTTCATATCCTTCGCCTATTATCAAGCTCGGCATTAAATAATCATTCCAAATCCAAATAGCGTTTATCAAAGCCACGACAATTGTCGCAGGACGAAGCATAGGCAAAACCACATTTGAAAAAACTTGAATCAGAGAACATCCGTCTAAAAGAGCGGCTTCTTCTATTTCTACGGGAATTTTTTTTATAGAAAAACTGAATATAAAAATGCTAAGCCCTGCGCCAAAACCAAGGTATAAAAATATAAGTCCCAATGGATTGTTTAAATGAACAAGTTCCGCTGTCTTTGGCATAGTCCACATCAAAGCGGCAAATGGAACAAAAGCGCTGAAAACAAAGCAATAATAGAAAAATCTATTGATTCTATTTTTAACCCGTATAATCATCCACGCAGCCATAGAGCTGAAAAAAACTATGAAACCCGTTGAAAAAATCGTTATAAACACAGAATATATACAAGCCTTAAAAAAGCCGCTGTCAAGAAAAGCGGCATAATAATCCGCCATTTGCAAAGCAGGAATATCCGACGGCGCTCTCAGAGAACTCCACAGCACAATAACAATAGGCGATAAAAAAATCGTAATAATAAAAACAAAGGAAACTATAAAGAAAAAGTGTTTGAACAATTTATTCATCGGGAATCCCTCTTTTATGAACAGCCTTGATTATGATAAAAGATAAAAGCGCGGCTGCAATAAAAAATATAACGGATTGGGCGCTCGCCTGACCGACAAGACCTTGCTTTAAATAAAATGTATTGAATATATTTAAAACTATCATCTGAGGAAAATCCTGCGACGATTGCGATAAAATGAGATTTTGCTCAAAAACTTTAAAAGCGTTTAACAAAGTTAGGAAAACACAAATTATAATAGCCGGCATAAAAGAAGGTATTTTTATGCTTATAAGAATTCTAAAAGGGGAGGCGCCGTCCGTCCTCGCCGCTTCTAAAACTTCCTCTGAAACAGTTTTAAAAGACGCTATGTATATAATGGTCATATAACCGATTAACTGCCAATTCATCATAAAAACCAATTGCCATAAACCGTATTTTGAAATATCTACTGGATTTATGAAACCAAAAACAATGTCCGAAAAAATTATTTGCCAAATATAACCAAAAACAACGCCGCTAAAAATAGAAGGCACAAAAAAAGCCGACTTAAAAAATTTAGAGCCTTCCAACCCGCAATTGAGAACAAAAGCAAGAATAAATGAAATTATATTTACGCTGACAGCGCATAAAATTGCAAATTCCGCCGTTGATATTAAAGAGAGCATAAAAGGCGAATTAAAAGCGAAAATCTTGATGAAATTGTCTGCGCCTACCCAATTGAAATCAACAAAAGAATTAAAATGAACAAAAGACAAATATATGCTCATACAAAAAGGAATTATAAATGAAACTAAAAAAGCCGCAAAAACAAATACAGTAAATAGCAAATAGTATCTTTTTAAAAACCTTTGCATAAAACCTCTTTATACTATTTCCGTCATTGCGGGCTTGACCCGCAATCTCACCGATTGTCTGAGATTATGGGTCAAGCCTGCAATGACGGCAAAATCTAACTTTTACAATGCCACATATTTTGCTTTTTTAACTCCGCTGACTTTAAGCAATTTTGATACTATCTCGGAAGAAAGTTTCCCATCAACTTCAATAATAATCAATGCCTCGCCGCCTATTTTTTGGCGTCCAAGATTCATTCCGCCGATATTTACATTTTCAATGCCTAAAACTTCTCCGAGTTTGCCGACCACGCCCGGCTTATCGTCATTTGTCACTAAAATCATTGCGCCATTGGGGACAACATCTACATTTAAGCCGTTGATATTTACAATTCTTGGATTTGTTTCGCTAAAAAGAGTTGCGGAAATTTGTTTTTCTCCCACATCGGTTTTGATTGTCGCAGTAATCAGCCCCGCATAGCCCGCTACTTCATGGTCTTTTAATTCTGTAATCTTGATATTCCTTTCTTTTGCAAAAACAGTCGCATTGACAAGATTTACTTTTGTGTGAAGTATATGAGAGAGCAAACCCTGCAAATATGCCACTGTCATAGGATTGGTAGAAAAAGAGGCAAGGCTTCCCGCGTATTTTAATTCCACTGATTCTATGCCGCCTTCCAAAGTCTGCCCTTGAAAAGAGCCGAGTTTTTCCGCAAGCTCTATATAAGGCGCCATCTTTTTATATGTGTCCCAATCCACTGTTGGAACATTGACGGCATTTCTTATCAAACCTTTTGTGAAATAATCAATAATAACTTCGCTCATCTCTTGGGCTATTTTTACTTGCGCTTCTTCCGTAGAAGCGGCTAAATGAGGAGTTGTGATAGTCCCATCTGTCTCTATAATAGTCCAATCTTCCGGAGGCTCTTTTGCAAAAACATCAAGAGCCGCGCCTTTTACTTTGCCTGACTTTACGGCGTCCGACAAATCTTTTTCATTGATGATGGGACCTCTTGCGCAATTGATTATACGCACGCCGTCTTTCATCTTTTTAATTGCCTCAGAGTTTATCATACCTTTTGTATCGTCATTGAGCGGAGAATGGATTGAGATATAATCCGCCTCTTTTAAAACAGCGTCAAAAGATTTGAGTTCTATATTATTGCCTTTGGCAAAACCTTCATTTGCAAAAGGGTCATAAGCTGTTATTTTCATCCCAAAAGCAAGCATTCTCTTTGCCACTTCCATACCGATTCTGCCAAGACCTATAAGACCCAAAGTTTTGCCGAGAAGTTCAGTGCCTACGAAACTTTTTCTATCCCATTTCTTGGATTTTAAAGATTTGTAAGCGTCGGGAATATTCCTCGCAAGAGAAAGCATAAGACCTATAGTATGTTCTGCAGCAGATATTGTGTTGCCGCCGGGAACATTTGCCACAACTATACCTTTTTGAGTAGCGGCGTTTTTGTCCACATTGTCAACGCCCGTCCCGGCTCTGCCGATAAATTTCAATTTATCCGCGGCGGCTATGATGTCTGCCGTCACTTTTACTTCCGAACGAATTAAAAGACCGTCATAATCTTTTATAAGCGTTTTAAATTCTTCGGGAGAGGGTTTTGCATGAACTTCAATTTTAAATTCTTTATTTGCTAAAAGTTTTTCAAGCCCTTCCGTGCTATCATAAGTCATTAGGATTTTATACATAATATCTCCTTGTTGTCCCCCGCATCTGCAATATAGGGGTTATTACTTTGTTCCCCGCATAGCCTGCGGCAATGCGGGGTTTAAATACATTAAATCCCTTTCGGGATTTCAGAGGAAGCGATAATTGGAGTCTTTGTCGTCTTTTCTCTTTCCTCTTTCCTCTTTTCTATTTTCTATTTTCCGTTATACTGCTTTCATCAAAACTTCTTGAACTGCGGCTACGCCTTTGCCTTTTTCAATTTTCATTCCAAGCTCTTCTAAAACCATCTCTAAGCAAGAAAATCCAACCAAAATGTCGGCTTTGCCGATATAGCCCATGTGGGCAAATCTTATTATTTTACCTTTCAAGTCGCCTTGACCGCCAGCTATGGACACTCCATATTTTTCTCTGAGAGTTTTTACTATTTTGCCGCCGATAGCTTCCGGCACTTTTGCGCTTGTGACAACTTCGCAAGGAATTTCGCCGAAAAGTTCTAAGCCCAAAGCTTTCATCCCCGCTCTTGAAGCTTTAGCAAGAATTTTATACTCATTCCACATATTCTCTAAGCCTTCTTCTTTAATCATTTTTATGGCTTCTAAAAGGGAGACCATAAGAGTGACAGGCGGAGTAAAAGGCGTTTCACTTGTAGCATAGGATTTCTTGTATTTCTTTATATCAAAATAGAATTTTGGGATTTTTGAATTTTCAACAAGTTTCCACGCTTTATCGCTTAGAGTTATAAAAGAAAGACCCGGAGCAAGCATAAAACCTTTTTGAGAACCTGAAACCGTGACATCAACTTTCCAAGCATCCGCTCTGTATTCTTGACCCACAAGACCAGAAACAGTATCAACTACTAAAACTGCATTGGTTTTTGAGACGATTTCGCCGATAGTTTTTATATCGTTTGCCACGCCTGTAGAAGTCTCAGTGAAAGTGGTATATACAGCTTTCATATTGGGATTTGCTTTAAGAGCTTTTTCTATTTCCGAAGGGATGACTACTTTACCCCATTCAACAGAAACAGAAATAACTTTTACTCCATAACTTTGAGCGATTTTCGCCCATCTGTCTCCGAAATTACCGCAGCTTGCTACGATGATTTCGTCGCCGGGGCTTAATAAATTGACAACGGCAGTCTCCATAGCGGCGCTGCCTGAACCTGCTATGGTATAGACTTCATTTGTAGTTTGAAAAGCGTATTTCAAACCTTCCGCTACATCTTTGTAAATCTGCGCGAACTCGCTTGTGCGGTGATGCAAAATAGGCAAAGCCTCTTTGAGCGCAACATTAGGCGGTATCGGCGTAGGACCCGGCGTTAAAAGATAATGTTTCTTCATTTTTTACTACCTCCATTTTTTTTAATTTTATTTTTGCCGTCTGTTTTCTCTATGGCTAAATCCAAAACTTCGTCCATGTGAGATACCGGAATCATTTTGATATCATCTTTGATATTTTGAGGAATATCAACTAAATCTTTTTTATTGCCCATCGGAAACAATATAGTATTGACGCCCTCTCTATACGCGGCTAAAACTTTTTCTTTAAGACCGCCTATAGCCAAAACCCTGCCTCTTAAAGTGACTTCGCCCGTCATAGCCAATCTCTTTTTTACAGGTTTGTCTAAACATACTGAGGCGAGAGCTGTAGTCAAAGCTATGCCCGCGCTGGGACCGTCTTTAGGAACTGCGCCTTCGGGAACATGCACATGGAAATCAATCTCTTTAAAAACTTTATCATCCACGCCCAACTTTTTTGCCGACGAGCGCACATAGGTGAGAGCGGCTTGAGCGGACTCTTTCATAACATCGCCGAGTTTTCCGGTAAGAACCAATAACCCTTTGCCTTTCATCTTATTGACTTCTATGGTAAGAGTTTCTCCGCCGACCTCAGTCCAAGCAAGACCTGTCACAACGCCTATATCGTTTTCTGCAATTCTTTCCCTCTCAAAATGAGCTATGCCGAGATATTTTTCCAAATCTTGTTCTACAACTACAATTTGTTTTTTTGTTTTGTCAGATTCCAATTCTTTTACGGCTTTTCTGCAAAGATTGGCGATTTCCCTTGTGAGATTTCTAACGCCCGCTTCACGGGTATAACTTTTTATTATGCCTTCAAGAGCATCAGGCTTTATATCAAGGTCGGCAACAGTCATACCATGGTCGGCAAATTGTTTTGGGATTATAAACTCTCGGGCTATTTTTATTTTTTCTTCATCGGTATAACCCGAAAATCTGATTAGCTCCAATCTGTCTAAAAGAGTTCTCGGTATAGTCTGTAAGGAATTTGCCGTCGCTATAAACATAACTTTTGACAAATCAAAATCCACATCAAGATAATGGTCTGAAAAAGCGTAATTTTGTTCTGGGTCTAAAACCTCTAATAGAGCTGAAGACGGGTCGCCTCTCCAATCCGCGCCTATTTTATCTATTTCATCCAAAATAAAAACGGGATTATTTGAGCCTGCCCTTTTCATAGATTGAATGATTTTGCCGGGCATTGAACCTATATAAGTGCGCCTATGTCCTCTGATTTCAGCCTCGTCCCTTACGCCGCCCATAGAAATGCGGGCAAAATTCCTGCCGAGGCTTCTTGCAACTGATTTTGCTATTGATGTTTTACCTACGCCGGGAGGTCCTATAAAACATAATATCGGTCCCTTGATTTTTTTAACCCTTGCGAGAACCGCGAGATATTCTAAAATTCTGTCTTTTACTTTCTCTAAACCATAATGGTCTTGATTGAGAATTTCCTGCGCTCTTTTTAAATCAAGATTGTCGTCTGTGGATTTTTCCCATGGCAAATCTAAAATCCATTCTATATAAGTTCTTATCACTGTCGCTTCAGGAGACATAGAATACATTTTATCAAGGCGGGCAAGCTCTTTTTCCGCCGCATCCCTGACGGCTTGAGGCAGAGAGGCATTTTTAACTTTGTCTCTCAATTCATTTACATCTTTTTTGCCGTCTTCATCTTGTTTTAATTCTTTTTGAATGGCCTTCATCTGCTCATTGAGATAATACTCTTTTTGCGTCTTGTCCATCTGATTTCTGACGCGGCTTTGGATTTTTCTTTCTATATCCAAAATCTCAATTTCTGA
>JAISKX010000088.1 GCA_031260765.1 Endomicrobium sp.
TTTATCGCAATTAGGTTTTGTCGCCCAAAATTATCCCGCCTATGAGGCAGGTCTTATAGAAGACGATATAATCACAAGCATAGACGGCGCGCCCGTAAAATTATGGACAGATATATCGGCAAATTTAAAAGATAAAAGCGGGCTAAATACTGCTTTTGTCATTCAAAGAGGCTCTTATTCTTTCAATCTTAGTATGGTGGTTGCAAAAAATCCCGTCACAGATTTCGGTATAATAGGCATATCCCCAAAAATCGTCAAAAAAGACGTTGGTTTTTTAGAATCTTTCAAATATGGAACTAAATCCGTAATCATACAAACAGTTATGACAGTCGCTTATTTGATAGACAAAATCGTCTCCTTTGAAAAGCCCGATATATCGGGTCCCATAGGCATAATGCAAGTTATGGCAAATGCCACTCAAAAAGGTGCGGAAGATTATTTATCATTGCTCGGCATAATATCGGTTGCATTAGGTTTGTTTAATTTATTTCCTATTCCATTTGTTGACGGCGGTATGATAGTTTTATACTTAATAGAAGGAGTTATCAGAAGACGGATAGGGCAAAAAATTATCATGGCATACAATACAATCGGCATAGTGATAATAGGCGGCATTTTCATTTTCGCCACATACAGCGACTTAATAAGATTAGGCATAGGCAAACTTTTCAAAGGCTAAAATGTTATTTGTTGAATAAACAAGGAGGAAAAAATGCAAACAGCGCAATTATTTATTGATGGTAAAAATCAAGGAGTAATGTTCCCGAAAGAATATCGTTTTGTAGGGTCGGATATATTTATTCAAAAAGTTGGAGAGGCTGTAATTTTGTTTCCAAAAGATAAGGCTTGGGAAACTTTTTTACATGGATTAAATAGTTTTTCTGATGATTTTATGTCTGAAGACCGCCAACAAGGTTTAGTTCAAGATAGGGAAGTGCTATAAATGTATTTACTTGATACGAACACTTGTATTTATATCATAAAAAAGAAATATGACAGTGTATTGAGGACAGTAGAAAAGAAGCGATATAAAGGATTAGCAATATCCACAATTACTTTGTCAGAATTACAATTTGGCATTGAAAATAGTCTACAAAAAGAAAAAAATACTATTGCCTTAATGGAATTTTTGTCTATCATTGATATTTTGTCTTTCGATGAAAATGCGGCAAAGGAATATGGAATCATAAAAACAGATTTAAAAAAACGAAAATGCCTAATTGGCGAATTGGATATGTTAATAGCGGCTCATGGAAAAGCGCATAATTTAATAGTAGTGACAAATAATATGAATGAATTTGAAAGAATAGAAAATTTGAAATTAGAAAATTGGGTATAGGCATCGAATGAAATACTTCAACAGAAATCAAACAAAAAAAATTAATGTCGGCGGAGTGATTATCGGCGGCGGTTCGCCTATCGCTGTTCAATCTATGATAAATACTGATAAGGCGGATTGGAAAGCGGCTGTTAAGCAGATCAGAGAGTTGCAAGAAGCGGGGTGCGAAATTGTCCGTATGTCTTTGCCTGATTTGGAGACGGCTCAGAATGTCGCAAGGATTAAAAAACAAATAAAAATTCCTCTTGTCGCCGATATTCATTTTGATTATCGGATTGCTCTTGAGGCTATTAAGCAAGGCATTGATAAATTGAGATTAAATCCGGGCAATATCGGCGGTAAAGAAAATGTTCAAGCCGTCGTCCGCGAGGCTAAAAATGCTCATATTCCTATAAGAATCGGCGTCAATGCAGGCTCTTTAAAATCTGCGCATACTTTAAAAAATAATTTTGCCCGCGCAAAAGAACTCGTCAAAGCCGCTATGGAACATGTCAAAATTTTAGAGGATTTGAGTTTTAAAGATATAGTTGTTTCTCTGAAAGCATCAGATATTGCAACCACAGTAGAAGCGTATAAACTTTTTGCAAGCAAAAGAAATTATCCTTTGCATTTGGGAATCACTGAGGCAGGCTCAACTTTTAACGGAAATATCAAATCTGCGGCAGGTCTTGGAATTATGCTTTATGACGGATTTGGCGATACTATAAGAGTGTCTTTGACAGCAAATCCGGTTGAGGAAGTCCGCTCGGCTTATGCCTTGCTTCAATCTTTGGAATTAAAAAGTTCAGGCATAGAATTTATTTCTTGTCCAACTTGTTCTCGCTGTCAAATAGATTTGATTAAAATTGTCGGACAAGTTGAGAAAGAAGCGGCTAAAATAAAAGATTTAAAAAAATTGGATAAACCGCTCAAAGTGGCGATGATGGGCTGTATAGTGAATGGTCCTGGCGAAGCAAAGACGGCGGATTTCGGATTAGCGGGCGGCAAGGGAGAAGGAGTCTTGTTTAAGGATGGCAAGATACTAAAAAAAGTCAAAGAAAAAGATTGGGTAAAAACAATACTTTCGTTGATAGACATGAAAATAAAAGGACGGTAAAAAATGGCAAGTATATTTTTAACAAGAGAAGGCAGAGAAAAACTCAGAACTGAAATAGCAACTCTTCAAAAGAGGAAACCCGCTTTGCAAGAAGAAATTGCAAGAGCAAGAGAGCATGGAGATTTAAAAGAAAATGCAGAATATCATGCGGCAAAAGAAACTCTAACAAATCTTATGCGCCGTATTAACGAAATAAATTCTAAACTTTCAATGGCTCAATTGATTGACGAGCAAAATATTGAAAAAGATAAAGTTTTAATCGGCGCCACTATAAAAATCGAAGATGAAGACGGAGAAACTTTTGAATATACAATAGTTGATTTGGAAGAAGCCGACCCTGCGGCAAATAAAATTTCAGTTCAATCTCCATTGGCTCAGGGATTATTGGAGCATAAAGCGGGAGAAACTTGCGAGGTGCAGCTGCCCGCAGGCAAATTCAAATATAAAATCTTGTCCATTAAAAGATAATGGCAAGCGGTAGCACAATAAAAAAAACGGAGGCAACATCATGGCAGACGGAAAAAGAGGTGTGTTTGAGTGGTATTTTAAGACAAATCTTTTGCTTAGGATTTTCTTAGGATTGGGTGTGGGCGGAGTCGTTGGAGTTATTCTTGCAGGAATGGGCGCAGATACGGCTAAGTCGGCTTTAGTCTATATCGCACCTTTTGGAGACGCTTTTGTTAGGCTGTTGAAGATTATTATTTTTCCTGTGATTTTATTCACTTTGGTAGTCGGGAC
>JAISKX010000099.1 GCA_031260765.1 Endomicrobium sp.
TAAATGTTTTCGGCATAAAAACAATTCTAATTGAAGGCGGCTCAGAAATTATATCATCAGCCTTATTTTCAAAATGCGTAGATGATATATTTTTCTTTATCGCTCCAAAAATAATAGGCGGCAAAAATTCAATTTCAGCAGTAGGCGGCAAAGGAATATCAAAAATCGCAAATTCTTTAAAAGTCCAAAATATGACATTTGAAAAAATCGGACAAGACTTTTTAATCAGAGGAATGCTTTAAAATGTTGTTATCTGTCATTCTTGACATGAAGTAAGGCTGTCACTCTTGGCATGAAGTAAGACTGTCACCTGACTTGACCGCTTTTTGAAAAAAAAGCAAAAATCACTCACAAAAGTTGAAAAATGTGGTCACCAAAGGGGTAAAATTGATACAATTTCAAGCATGAAAAGATATATTTGTAAGGAAAAATTTAAAGATGGGAGAGTGAGGATAAAAGTAGTTGATAAAGATGGGCGTAGGCGAATAGGCGTCAAACATATAGGAGTGGCGCACAATGAAAAGGAGATAGACACCTTGCTAATATTGGCGAGGGAGGAAATGAGAGACCCAAATCAGTTGGAGTTAAAATTATTTGATGACAAAGAAGGAGTTGAGCAAAGGATAATACAAAAGAGAGCATATAGTAAATACTTATTTGAAAGTTTAGGCGAGATTTATGATGGATTAAAGTTTAATGAAATCAAAGATGAGACATTCAAACAAATGACGATAGCGCGGATAATAGAGCCAGCATCAAAATTAGACACAATACGGATTTTAAAGAAATTAGGATTAGAAGTAGCGACGAATACAGGAATACATCGTAGTTTAAGACGAGCGATAGAGAAAGATTATAGGAGGATAATATCAAACAGATGTTGTGAAAGGACGACAATAAACAAAAAAACATTGTTGTTATATGATGTGACGACATTATATTTTGAAATAGATAGGGAGGATGAATATAGGAAGAGTGGATATAGTAAAGAGCGACGACTTGAGCCGCAAATAATCATAGGGTTGCTAGTAGATAAGAATGGATTTCCATTAGCGCTATATTCATTTGAAGGCAACAAAGCGGAAACGAAAACAATAATACCAGTGTTGAATGAATTTAAGAAAGAACACAAAATAGATGACATAACAGTAATAGCGGATGCGGGGATGTTAAGCGCGCAGAATTTAGATTTAATAGAAGAAAAAGGATTTAAGTTTGTAGTTGGTTCGCGCATTGCGAAGATGCCCTATGGGATAGAGAACAATTGCAAGAAAGATGGTATGAAACTAAAGGATGGAGAAACATTTGAAGAGAATCAAGAATTCAAACGGGAAGGTAAGGATATAAAAACGGCAAGGCGAGTGATATATCAATACAAACAAAAGCGGGCAGATTTAGACAACAGAAACATAGACAAGCAAATAAGGAAAAGTGAACAACAATTAAAAAACAATGCGCAAATTAAGCGTGCGAAATTTTTGAAAATAGTCAAAAGCAAAAAAGAGATAGATTATAAAGCAATAAGAGAGGCGAGATTAAAAGCAGGGATAAAGGGATATGTAACGAATTTGTCGTGTGAAGCGCAACAAGTTATAGACGGGTATCACAATTTATTTCAGGTAGAGCGAAGTTTTAGAATGAGCAAAACAGATTTATGTGCAAGACCGATATTTCATCAAAAGAGAGATAGCATAGAAGCGCATTTAACGATATGTTTTGCGGCATTAGCGATATGCAGATATATACAAGATAAAACAAAAATAAGCATAAAAAGATTTGTTCAACGATTAGAATTATTACAGACGGGAATCATTAAAATTGGCAACAACGAATATATCGCCGAACCAGAAATAGATTTTGATACACAACAAATGATAAATCTATTGAAATTTTGAAGTGGTCACCAAAATGGTCAAGTCGGGTATTAAGTCGTTCTCTGCCCTCCCTTGCGGGAGAAAACTGCAAAGGCACAAACGGCTTCTCGCAAAGAACGCAAGGGTTAAACCGCAAAGAGCGCAAAACGGCAAGGACAAATAATCCATAGTCTTATAGAAGGTTTGCCACGCAGACAAAGACTTGAACAACTGCATATAATAGATTCTGCGACTTCGCGCATAATGACAATTTTTCGCGCATAATATGGTAATTGTCGTTTTGCGATCTTTGCGGTTCAACCATTGCGCTCCTTGCGAGAAGCCTTTTGTAATGTTCAAAAAAAAGCCCCGCATAATTGCGGGGCTTTTTTGGTGGGTGGGGTGAAATAAAATCCTATTTCAACAAATCCAATCTTACTTTTACTACTGCTTTTTTGTTTTTGGCGCCGCCGGCGGATGGGGCGTGGGCTTCGTCGGGGAAAATTGCTATGAACTCGCCTTTTCTTACTGGAATAATATAATCGGAAACGCCTTTGAAAAAGGTTATGTCTTTTTCTGCATTGTAAGGGATATCAATTTCTTTGCAGTCTGCGGCAGGCTTAAAGCCGATTGCATCTTCGCCTTCAATGACAAATTGTATGTCTATGTATTTGTCATGAGTTTCTAATCTTGGATTTTCTTTAGGACC
>JAISKX010000136.1 GCA_031260765.1 Endomicrobium sp.
CTGAAAGTTTTTATAGGACTCTTCTATTGTCTAATTATTTAAAAAATGAATTTAAAGATTCTTTTATCAATGGCGCCATGATGGATTTTTATAATAAATATTTCTTTTTTGAAAATTTAGCTTATAAAGAAGATTTTTATGTGAGACCGTATTATAAAGATAAATTTGTCAATGTTTTAGATAATATTCTGATAACAAATCACATCCCTGATTCTGTATTTAATAATCCAGCTCAAAAAGTTCATTCTGCATGGTGGTATCATTGCTTTTCTATGGATACGGTAAAGGAAAAAGGTCTTCCTTTGCCTATGTTTATAAGAGGCGACGATATTGAATGGAGTTTAAGAAATTTTGGGAAACATCATATTTCCATGAACGGCATATCTGTATGGCATATTCCTTTTGTGTGGCGCGAATCAAAAACAGTGCGCTATTACTATTCAACAAGAAATTATTTTATGAAAGACGCCTTATATATGGATGGATTTAAAGAGAATTATCAGAAATATCTATTCAAAGATTTCAAGTATTTATTTAAAACTTATGATTATGTTTCTCTTGATTTATTTCTTTATGCTTTAGACGATATTCTCAAAGGGAGTTCGGCATTTATAGAAAACCCGTCCGAATTATTGCAAAAACTCTCACAGATAAGCAAAGTGGAATATCATAATACTGAAGATTTATATGAAATGTGGAATGCGCAAGGCTATAAAAGGAAGGTGAGTTTTGGCAGAAAGCTATTATATTCGCTGACAAATCGCGGTTTATATTGCCCCAAAATATTTATGAGAAGCCGCTGCATAGCTTTGGAATGGGGTTCTCTTACTGATAACTTTATAATGGTTAAAGAGGTAAAAGTCTACAATACCAATACAAACAAATACGAAGTCCGCCGTTTTGACAGAACGAAATTGAAGAATTACAAGAAAGCTTTTCACGCAAAACTAAAAGCGATAGAACAAAATTACGACAAATTACGCAATGACTATATAGAATCCCATAAAGAGTTTGCAACAATTGATTTTTGGGAAAAGTATTTGGAATTAAAATAACAATGGTGAAATACAATGAAAAATAAAAATTTAATAGTCGGATGCGGTTTTACCGGCGCGGTATTGGCAAATAAAATTGCGGCGGATTTTGGCGAGGATATTGTAATTATTGATTCCAAAGACCATATAGCGGGAAGTTCCTATGATTATTTTGATGAGAACGGGATTTGCATACATAAATACGGCTCGCATATTTTCCATACAAATAATGAAAAAGTATGGGATTATTTAAAACAATTCGGCGGTTTTAATACTTATATGCACAAAGTCTTCGCTGTGATAGACGGTATAGAGACTACAATTCCATTTAATTTGCGCAGTCTTTATGATGTATTTTCTCCTCATTTGGCTCAAAAATTGGAGAAAAAATTGTTGGAACAATTCAAATACAATACAAAAGTTTCAATCCTTGACTTTAAAAAACAAAACGATGAAGATTTAAAATTTTTAGGCGAATATATTTATGACAAGGTTTTTCTTAATTACACAACAAAGCAATGGGGGAGCAGTCCTGAAAGCATAAGCGAGGCTGTAATATCAAGAGTTCCTGTTTTTATTAGCTGCGATAAGAGATACTTTCAAGACAAATATCAAGGCATTCCTCTTGGCGGATATACCAATCTTATTAAGAATATCTTAAACAATCCCAAAATCAAAATTTCATTAAATACCCGCTATCAAGATTTAAAAGAAAAATACGATAGAGTATTTTATACAGGTTCAATAGACGAATACTTTGATTATAAATTCGGTCAATTGCCGTATAGAAGTTTGGAATTTAAACTTGAAGAGCATAATTGTGAATTTTATCAATCCAATTCAGTTGTAAATTATCCTAATAATTATGATTTTACCCGTATTCACGAATATAAGTATTATCTAAATAATAAATCCGACAAAACGGTGATAATGAAAGAATATCCAAAACCCTATGAGGTTGGCAAAAATGACAGATATTATCCGATAGTAAATCCCGATAATCAGGCTCTTTACAATAAATATCTACAAGAAGCCCAAAAATTAAAAAATATTTATTTTCTTGGACGGCTTGGAGACTACAAATATTATGACATAGACAAATCTATTCTCAGAGCATTGGAGTTTTTTGAGGGGATAAAATGAGCAAAATATTGCCGATAAATTTATTACAAATGACGGCAAGAGTCTCTTTTGACGATGAACGGATATATTTTAGAATTACAATCCCCGCTCATCTATAAAAGTTGTCTCAAAAATTGAAGCAAAAAAATAAAAACAGGAGGAGTTTATGAGTAAGTTTGAAAGTTGTTCTGTTGTGCTTAAAAAGAAATCATTATTGGTGTTTTCTTTTGTCGCTTCTTGGGTTGTTTTGAGCTTGGCTGTTTACATGCTTTTGTGTTTTAGTGATGGGCGAGTCGGCGTATTCCCTCAGTTTCAAAAGACGCTGATGATAGACAGCAATAAAATATACAATGGTAAGCTGTCAGGATTTGAAATCAAAGATGATTCTCTCGTTGCTAATGATAAGAGAGTCAGCCTATCATTTAATACCGGCGTCAAGAAAGATAAATTCAAATACGCAACTATTTTTGTGAATTCGGTCAATAAGAATGAAAATGTCAGTGTTCGTTATAAAGTTCGAAAAGGTAAATTTCTAAAAGAAAATGTTAATAACATTACATTAAAGCAAGGGGCAAATAGATTAAAGTTTAATTCAAATGATGCTTGGTCTGATATCCGCATAGATTTCAAAAAGAAATCAGCTATTGTCATTAGTATAGATAGCATAGTCCTCAGCCGCCACGCATTAGCGCCTCAAAATGCCATTTATATTTTCTTAGCCCTTTTTATAGTTTTTGGAGTTTGCTTATATTTCTTTTTCTATAAAAAATTAAGGAATCATTTACAAGAGAAAAATTTATGAGTAAGTTTGAAAGTTATTTATATTTGATTAAAAGAAAAGCATTGTTGATATTAAGAAACAAGGCTTTTTATTTTACCGTTTCTTGGATTGTTTTGAGCTTGGCTGCTTATATTATTTTGTGTTTTGATGCTGGAAAAGTCGGCATTCCTCCTCAATTTCAAAAGACGCTGACAATAGATAGGAATGCAATATACGGCGGCAATTTGGAAGGTTTTGAAATTAGGGACGATTTCCTCATTGCTAATGATGAGAAAGTAAGGCTATCATTTAAAACAGGCGTCAAGGAAGACAAATTCAAATACGCAACTATTTTTGTAAATTTGGTCAATATCAATGAAAATGTCAATGTCCATTATAAAGTTAAAAAAGGCGGATTTACAAGAGAAAATAAT
>JAISKX010000159.1 GCA_031260765.1 Endomicrobium sp.
ATACCCATGCCTAGACACTCTTTCCCTACACGACGCTCTTCCGATCTTTATATCAAAAACCAATTTGCCGCCGCTTGAAACAAAGAAATTAAATGTCATTAAATAAGCGCTTATACAGATAATAGATAAGCCTATTTTTTGAAATGCGCCTGCTATGGGTAGAGCGGGTTTTGAAAATTCATTGATTTTGCCAAAACAGAAGAAAAACAAACCGAGAACATAATATGTGAAAGGAAATAATAAAGCGCTTATATAGACCGCCTTATCTTCAATCAGTATAAAAAGGCTAAACCATAATATAAACAATAGAGATGAAAATACGGCTATGGCTTTTGAATGAAAAATATATGCAAAAGGCAGAAGCGCCGTAATCCATAGGAGGATGAGATAATGAAAATTATAGTCTGGGTTTATGGAATAGACATAAGCCGTAGTGAAAATCAAATTTCCCAAAAAGATAAAACTTAAAAAGAATAATAAAGCCGCTATTTTAGGACGCGGTTTAACAAATTTAAAACGATAGCCCAAAGATGCGGCGGTAAAAGTCAAAAGCATTAAGATTATAATTTGAATTCCGCCGGGGACTATGTCCCATTCTGATAATACGAAATAAATAATAACAGCCGCCGCGATAATAGCCGCTGAAATAGATAAAATTTTAAGGAATTTCTTTTTCGTTTTTGATGAGGGTTTTTGTTCAGTTTTTTGCATTTCTTCGGCTTGCTTAGATGTGATAATGCCTGCCTTTAACCATTGGTCAATTTGTTTATCCATTTTTATGTCCTTTTAAAGTATTTGTTTTTTGAAATTTGCTTTGTAAAGCGGCGGGATTATACTAAAAAACTTATAGAAAATACAAAGAGTTTTTAAAAAAACGCCCGCGCGGAGGCGGGCGTTTTGATTTTGAATTGCTAATATCCTAAATTTTCTCCGACAATTATGATTTTCGTTCTGCCTGCTACTTTGCTCATTCTTGTATGGACTATAAAAGAGCAGACGCATTCATCTGATTTGCAATCTCCGCAAAAACCAGTGTTAGCGCAAGCCGTTTTTGTCAAACCAATTCTTGCTACATTTAGAGGCGCGGCGTAATTTCTTATGCGCAAATACGCTTCCTCTACTGTTTTAGTTATTTTGTTGATGCCGGCTATAATGATTACGTTTTTTGGACCAAATGTCATAGCCGCTACGCGATTGCCGAATCCATCTATATTTACCAAGATTCCGTCTTCTGTAATAGCATTAGAGCTTGTTAAATATACATCTGACAACAATCCTTTACGCGATAATTCAACTCTTTCTTGCGGGTCTTTTGCTTTATCTCTGTCTATCACGGTAAAACCTTCCTTAGAAACTCTGTCTTTAATGCCGATTTGGTCAAGAGTAGTAGAGCCGCCCCATGCGACAATAGAGCCTTTGGGAATTAAAGAAAGCGCTTTTTCAACAGCCTCTGCAGCGTCAGCCGCATAATAGGCGTCGAATTTTCTTGCTTTTAGATTTGCTACCAATGTAGGAGCGATTAAAGCCCCTCTTTTTGAAAATACTGTTGCCATTTTAATCTCCTTTTTTCCCCGCATAGCCTGCGGCAATACGGGGTTATTAACTACATTTTTTGTTCCCCGCATAGCCTGCGGCAATACGGGGTTATTAACTACATTAAATCCCTTTGGGATTTTATAGGAAGCGATATTTTTAGTTTTTGCCGTCTTTCCTCTTTCCTCTTTTCTCTTTCCTATCTGCTTTTGGGTGGAGGTGGCGGGAATTGAACCCGCGTCCGAAAATATATCAACGAGACCGCTACAGGCTTAGTCCGAAATTTGTTCTCGTCTATAAAGCCGTCTCCGGACGGGATTACTCTATAGACCAGTTCCGTTTTGATTTCATCTCAAACCGACGCAACAAGCGGCTTGAAACTAACCTGCTCTTGTCGTTTTATCCAAATAGCAGATATCTTTGGTAAAACGCAGCCGCTATTAAGCGGCTAAAGGCAAATACCCGAAATCGGGTTTTGCCGCAACATTATTTTTAATGTTGTTTATTGTTTGGTCTATTATTACGGAGCCTTAGACCAACTCCGGCCTGCTGTCTTCGTTTCTATTACTCCCGTCGAACCCTGTTCACCCCCATTGGTTTTTATTATCTCCCTTAGTTTGGGAGAGAAAAGTCCGTTTCTTGTCCATCTATGTAAAAGTTTTCTATTTTTGCCAAACCGTCGGAATTTATTTTTACTTCTACAGAGGCTAACCCTTTTTCTATTTTCCTACCCACTGTTTCTTTTACTTCTTCTGGGATTTTTATAGTTTCTATGCCGTAAATTATTGATATGTCTGAATCTCTAAAACCCAATAGTCTTTTTGATATTTTTAATTTGCCTTGTATAAATAAGCCTTCTTGCGGACGGCTTCTGTAAATATCTGAACCTATCACAAATCTTCCATTTGGAACGAGGCTGACAAAAACGATGTCTCCGTCGGCGGGCAGTTTGGAACCGCTTAAAGTCTGAGAAGAGTTTATTTTGCCTATATCATAAGTTAATACTAAATTTCCATCTTTATTGTATAACTCGCTAAAGTCCACCGGCGTGACTCTAAGCAAGGCTAAATGAGATTCTCCTTGATTGGACTCTTTATATATCACAAATAAAGCGGTTAATATAAACCACAAAGCCATCAAAGCAAAAAACATTTTTTTTGAATTCATAATATCTCCGAATTTATATCAAAATCTGGTTTTGCAATGCTTCTTTTAAATGCCCGTCTTTTTTGCTCAATAACGGCGATAATGCCTACAAGTAAAACAATGCCTATTGCAAAGAAATATATAGTTCCCA
>JAISKX010000187.1 GCA_031260765.1 Endomicrobium sp.
CTCGTCCCCAATGCTCTGTTATCATTTACTCTCAAAACTGAAGTCGCAGCGCCATTGCCAACAACATTGAACTTTGACCCATTACTATAAGACCTCATAAAACCGCCGGCATATCTTGCTGAATTATTAGAAACAATTATCTCCCCGCCGTTTAATAGATTAAAATATATTCCGCCTGTTGAACTCGCATTATTAGTATGCCCTCCAACATAAGTCGCTCCTCCCCAATTGCTAATCGCGCCTCTTATGTATATATATCTGGAATTAAATATTATAGCGCCCTGATCCCAAGCTACTATCTGTCCTCCATCTTGCTGCGTCTGATTCCTATCAAATGTTATAGATGTAACATTGAGAGTTAATCTCCCTCCCTCGCTCGCCTCTATAGCTCCGCCGCCGCCGCTGCCAGTTCTACCTGCATAATTTCGCTCAAATAATGCAGTATTGGCAGATAATGTCGCAGTAAAACCTTGATCAATTTTAATCGCGCCGCCGCCGCTACTACTTCCATTTGCACGGTTATTAATAAAACTGACATAATTGTTAAAATTTAATTGAGTGCCGTTGGCTGTAATTGTGATAGCGGCTCCTGGCGCGCTATACGAAATATTAAGAAAAGAAACATTGGGATCATTACCCCAATTTTGAGTTCCGCTATAGTTTTGATGACTGGTAATTGTAACAGCGGCATAAGATATACTAATAAATAGAAGAGAAAGCAGAAACAGACAAGAAGTCAAAAGCATTTTTGCTTTGATTTTGGAAAGCATTTTGTGTTTAAACATAGAAAATGGATTGATTTTTGAAAGGCTTGGGGATGACGGCGAAAGGCAAAGACCGCTCTGCGTTGACCCCCTACCTAACCCCCCCCCTTTCAGGTGGAGGGAATGAAAATAGGGCAAATGATTATTTGCCCCTACAAAGGACGGGCAGACACATGGGTCTGCCCCTACGAGTTTTGAAATTGTTTTGATGATTTTATTTATTTTTGTTTTCATTTTATTCTGACCTTCCGCCTTTCCGCCTTCCCGCCTTCGCTAAAGCTACGGCGTGATAAACTGCTAAAGCTATGGCATGACCTTCGGGGGTGTTTTTCATTTGATTATTTATTCCTATGCTGCTTTATTGAATTATCAAGCAATGGTTGATTAATATTTTTCTTAGATTCTTTTTCCAATGCTTTTATTGTTGACCTAACCCATTTCACACAATTTTGCGCGATTTGAACAGCATTATCATATTCTTCTTTTGTTATAGACGTATAATCACCGGGATATCTTGTTTGAACTGCATAATCATTTAATATAGCGCATTCTTTAATTTTATCAGAAATTTCAATATATTCTGACAATTCCTTTATCAAAGTAATCAGATTATGCGTTTTCTTCAAGTCAACATTGTAAAATATCAGTAATGCCTTTAATGATTTTTCAACCGCCTGCTGAGCTTGAAAACATAAATCCTCATAAACTATATCTTTATCTGTTTTCATTTTTGATAATGCAAGGCTGCTTTTTGCCCTTGTCAACCAAATATTATAATCTTCATTCATAAAGAATCCTTCCTTCTTGTTCTATTGTCTTGTAGATATATCCGTTGCGGTGTTTTAATTTGTTGTATTTATCATAATCTACAGCCAGAAAATCTATTGGGATAAAAATGTCTTCTGTTAATAATGATTTATTTAGCAATCTCGTGATTTTTCTCTCATTATCCAAATCTTTCATCACTATTAAAATATCAATATCGCTATTTTTGTTATTGTCCCCGCGGGCATAAGAACCAAATAAAATTATCTTATTTGGCGATATTTTAGAAATAATAAAAGATACAACTTGATTAATTATAGGCGAATTTTCTCTCATAAACCCCCCGCAGCCAAAAGTATTTTTGCTTTGATTTTTGAAATTGTTTTGATGAATTTATTTGTTTTTATTTTCATTTTATATTATGCGAACTCCTGTATTTATAATTTCATTAGCAAGCGGATTGTTTTCATTGAAATCTCTCATTAAAAAAGGGTGAGGCTCTATTCTTCTGCTTATATTTCTACGAAATTTCATAAGAAAAGCAATATCGTCTATATTATCGCCCTTAAAATCTTCACTTATAACAGCAATATCAATATCACTATCTTCTTTTTGCTCGTTTTTTGCATAAGAACCAAATAAATACATACCTTCAATAGAAATATTGTTTCTAAGAGATTCTCCGTATTTTAAGGCTGTTTCTCTTGCTTTTTCTAAACTAAACTCTTGAGCCATATTCTTATACCTCTAATTTTATTTATCTTTTCTGTCGTGTATTCTTTTGTGCACCTCTTGTAAAAACTAAATTTAAAATCCTCATAACGGGCATTGATTTGAAATGAAGTTATCATTTCTAAATCGCTCTCTTTTTCATCCGTTAAAGTCAATTTAGCCTTCTCTGCAAGATAAGGTAAATCATGAATTCTTGGAGTTGAAGTCCCATCGGGATTATTTTTTACAAACACCGCTTTCAGCAACTTTTCAATCATTAAATGCCCCATAAACAAAGACCAATTATAGCGCTTGCTTGAAAACAAAAATTCCATAGTCTCAAAATCCATATCCGAACTTTTAACCCAATAATTGATTAATTCTTCTTTAGTCATCATTTTTTAACTCCATTGTTATAAAAAGCGATTTTGCTTTGATTTTGCATGTTTTCCTCTTTAAACTACCGTCAGAATTAAGCCCTATGCCCACAAAATACTCACGAGTCGCTTTCTCACTTTATGAAATCTCTTTAAAAGCCGACTTATAAACAACCTCTATCTCCTTTTGATACCTTTCAAGACTTTCATTGTAATTAGGATAATTTTGCATAACATCTCCTGCTATTTTTAAGTATAAGAGTCTGCCTATTTTACAATAATAACTTTAATTGCGATATGCCGTTTAACTAATATGTTTAGGTCACATCATATCTACTGAGGTTTTGTAATAGGTGTGGCGGCGCATATAGACTGAGCTTAGGATTCCTATAGCGCACATTGACGATACCATTGAAGAGCCGCCGTAAGAAAGCAATAGCAAAGGCATGCCTGTTACAGGCATCATTCCCATCACCATGCCTATATTGATAAAAGCATAAAATGAAAACATCGTGGCTATGCCTATGGATACAAGCGACCCGTAACTGTCGCGCGAATCCTTTGCGATAACCATAGCCCTCCATATAAGTAAAAAATAAAACAATAAAGTGAGCTGAGACACAAGCCAGCCGCCTTCTTCCCCTATAACTGAAAAAATAAAATCCGTATGCTGCTCAGGTAAAAAACCAAGCTGCGTTTGAGTGCCTTTTTGATATCCTTTGCCTATGATTTTGCCAGACCCTATTGCGATTTTAGATTGAATGATATTATAGCCGGAGCCACGCGGGTCAATCTTAGGATTTAAAAAAACCACAAGCCTTTTCCTTTGATATTCCTTTAATGACTTTTCAACAGGCACAGACGCTGCGCATCCAAGTATTATGCAGGCGCATAAAAGAATGGGATAAATGATTGGAACGCGCATTCTCAATTTCAGCAAAATCCACCACAATGCAAGAATAAATATAATGACGGCTGCTATACAATAAAGCCAAGCGTATCCGCTTGTGATGAAAGAGTATATATATACGATGATATTAGAGCCGCGCTCTAAATTATATTGAAGCTTTAAAAATGTGCTTATCAAAGGTATGCCGACGGAAAGAGCGCCGAAAATCAAAATGCAAAGCAAATAAAAAGGCTCTACCCCTATGATATATAAAAGAATGAGAGTGACGGGGAAATAAGATAAAGTTGACGAGAAGTCCGGCTGAAGCATAATTAAAAACAAATGTCCTATCAACAATAAGAAAGCATAAACCAAAAATTTAAACTTTTTTGCGTCTTTGGCATTTTTGTTTAAGAAAGCGGATAAAACAAGAATATACATTATCTTAGCTATTTCCACAGGTTGAAAAGAGGCAAATCCAAAATTGAACCACCCCTTAGTGCCTCTGACTGTCATACCCAAAATTAAGACGGAAATCAAAAGCAAAAGAGATAAAACATAAACTATTCTGTCCATCTGCTCATAATGCTGATAATTGAAACTCGCCAAAACAAGCATAAGCACAAAACCTATCCCCAAAGCAAGACCTTGAACAGTGACATATTTGAGCCCCGATTGGCTATAAGTGGCTGAATATATTGAAAGAAAACCTATGGTCAATATAACGGCAAGAGACAGCATTAAAAACCAATCTATATTTAAAGCTAATCTATAAATAAAATTTTTTTCTTGCATGATTGTTTATCCTTATTGGTCTAACCACCCTCACCCTACCCTCTCCCCTCAAGGGAGAGGAAACAAAAACAAGGGTTTTAGAGATGTGCCTTTTTAATTCGGCTTTCTTTTATTGTCGGGCTTTTTAGCCGCTTGTTTATTTTTTGCATTGGCTTTCTGTTCGGTTTGAGGCGTATGCGAATATACCGGCAAAGCTTGAGGAGGCAAATCAAAATAAGCCTCGTATATAGCCCTACCCACAGGAACGGCTATCGCGCCGCCGCCGCCGCCGTTTTCAACTATTACGGCGAGAGCTATCTCAGGGTCGTCAAAAGGAGCATAAGACACAAACCAAGCGTGGTCGTCGCCTTGAGGATTTTGCGCTGTGCCTGTTTTTCCTGCCACTTTTATGGAACGGAGCTTGCTCCTTTGAGAAGTGCCGCTTTCAACCGACTCAAATAAAGCGTCTTGCAAAATGTCCCAAGTCTCGTCTTTCATAATAATAGAATCGTCTGTTTCAACAGTATGCTTATACAATAATTGTCTTTCGGGAGTCATAACTTCGCTAACTATAAACGGAGTGTAAAAAGTTCCTTTATTAGCCACAGCCGACATCATAGAAGCCATTTGAAGAGGAGTAACCCATAAAGCGCCTTGTCCGATTGCAAAAATTACAGTGTCGCCTTGAAGCCACGACATTTTTACTTTGGCTTTTTTCCATTCCGGAGTCGGGACGAATCCTTTCTTTTCATTGGGCAAGTCTATGCCTGTGATTTGTCCGAGATGGAATTTATCGGCAAACTCGTCTAAATTCTTTATGCCGAGCTTTAAAGCGAGATTATACATATACACATTACAAGATTGGGCTACTGCTTTTTTGAGGTCAACCCTGCCATGCCCTTGCTTATTCCAACAAGAATAGACTCTGTCGCCGAGTTCAAATTTGCCGTCGCAATATACAGTCCAATTGGGGTCTAATGAAAGAACTTCAAGAGCTGCCGCAACAGTTATAATTTTAAAAATTGAGCCGGGCGCATATAAAGCCTGCATCGTTCTATTAAACAAAGGCAGCTTTTTATCTTTGAGATAAACATTAAATTCTTCCGTGCCTACAAGATTTGCATCAAAATCCGGGGCTGAAACCATAGCAAGAATCGCGCCGGACTTTACATCTATTACAACGGCAGCCCCTTTGCCTGTAGGACTGTTTTTTAAAGCCGCATGAGCGATTTGTTGTAATTGAGGATTTATAGTTATATATACGCTGTTTCCTATTTGAGTTGGAATATATTGGAAAGCTTTTGTTTGATACCCTTTAGCGTTTATTTCAAGCTGCCAACCCCCGTCTGTGCCTTGGAGATATTTATCATAGGCTTCTTCTATGCCGCCTCTGCCTATATAGTCGCCGAGCTTATACCCTTCTTGAGACTTACTTTTTAATTCATCCGCCCTTATCTCTCCCGTATATCCCGTGATGTGGCTGCTGCTTTCTGAAAAATTATAAACTCTTTTAGGGTCTTTGGATACGGCGACGCCTTTTAATTTCAATTTTTTCTCTTGAATTTTAAACATCTCTTCAAGACTTAAATTGTCGGCAAGCTTGACCACTCTGCCGTATTCCATATTTTTATTGACAGCCGCGCTGATATCTCTGCCTAAAATATCGCTTAATTCATCTATTATTTTTTTTGACGGGACTTTTTCTTCTTCAAAAGGATAAAACAAAGCCACATAGGTGAAAGTGTTTTCTACAAACATCGTTCCGTCGGCTGCGTATATGATGCCGCGGGGAGCTTTTTCGTGAGTATTATACATTCTCTGCTCTTCGGAAATCGCGCGGTAATAATTGCCTTGCATTATCTGTATATATGAAAGTCTAAACGATAGGACTATAAACAACAATGAAAAAAACACAAGGATTTGCTTGTGTTTATCAAGGAATACGCTATAAGTGATTTTTTCTTCTTTTTGCCATACCATTTGGATTACCTGTCTTCAATAAGATAAAAAACTTTTTTCAAAATAGTAAATACTATCGGCGTTATAGCAAGAGTGAAAGCGAATCCAAAAAACCCTCTGAGCGAAATGGAAAATAAAGAAAACCCATCCATATTATCAACAAAATGATAACTGATAAGATTAAACCCCGTCCAATACAAGAAAGAAGCGGCAAATACTACAAAAACCTGAGTGCTCGTTTGCTCTATATCAAAACTCTTCTTTAACATACCCATAAAATATCCTACAAGCGTCAGCATTAAAGTCCGTCCGCCGAAAACGTCAGTAGCAAAAATATCCCAAGTGAGACCGAACAAAAAACCCAGAATCTGCGCTTCCATCTTGCCCCTCGTCATACCCAAATATACGACGGCAATGATTATAAAATTAGGGAATATGCTGAATATATTTATGTATTTGCCTATAAAGAATTGCACAAGAACAACAGTTATAAAATATGCTAAATAGAAAGTTAAAATTTTCACATTGCCTCCTTATCTGGAACCAAAACTATGACTTCCTGAGAGATATTGGCTTCAAAATAAATTTCAGCCGTAGCCGTCTTGAAATC
>JAISKX010000204.1 GCA_031260765.1 Endomicrobium sp.
ATTGTCCGCGATTTCTTTTTCCTTTCCATTGACTTTTATTCTAATCATTGTTTGATACCTTGAATTGATTGTTTAGTTGATTTTAGCAGTTTAAAAGCTTTAAAGAAACACTAATTTAACTCAATTTGCAATCTATATAAGGCTATGGATTACTTATCATTATCGTTAATTTGCGCTTGAGCTTGCCGTATTGTTTCTTTTATATTGTTTGATGATGTAATTTCGCTTACCATACAGATATTTTCCGGACGGTATTGAGCTATACTTTTTATATTGCTTAGTTTTATCCCGCCTATTGCTACTTTTGGGATTTTTATGTTTTTAACGCAATAGTCTAAATATTCAAATCCAACCGGCTCAACCGACGCCTTTGTAAAAGTTTTAAAAATCGGACCTACTCCTATATAATCCGCGCCTTTTGACACAGCCTCGCAAGCTTGCTTAGGAGAATGCGTTGAAAGACCTATTGTCATATCAGCGCCTATTATTTCTCTTACTTTTTCTATGGGCAAATCGTCTTGACCTATATGAATGCCGTCGCTTTTAACGGCAAGAGCAATGTCTATATCGTCATTGACTATAAAAAAAACTCCGTATTCATCAGCAAGCTTTCTTATCGTTTCGCACTCTTTATATTTTGCAAATTTGCTTTTTTGTTTTTCACGGTATTGCAGAATTTTTATTCCGCCGTCAAATATCTCTTTAACGACTGTTATATTGTCTCTGCCGTTTGATAAATTTTCAGCTGTGATTGCATATAAACCTTTTGGTAATTGTTTTTTCATAATGTCATCCAATCTTTTAGGACGGGTTGATAGCCTTTTTTATAAATCATATCTTTTACTTCCTCTACGCTTGCTTCGTCGCTAATTTCAAACTGTCCTTTTGTATTTCCTTCTTTAGCATAGCCGCCCACTTGAGTATTTGAAGCCGCCGACATTTTTGTTATGCCCAGACCGATAAGATTTTTTCTTAAATCATTGTTTTCGCGTGTGGAAATCGTTATGCCTATTCTATTGATGAAAAGTCTGATAGCGCATAGGGCTTGAACAAGATTGGCGTCTGATATTATAGTCCTCGGCTGATACCCGCCCTCAGCCGCTCTAATGCGGGGAAAAGATATTCCTATATCGCTTGACGGAAAAGTTTTCTGTAAGAACTTTGCGTGAAGTCCTGTAAAAAAGAGTTCTCTGCAAAAATCATCCAAACCAAGCAAAGCCCCTATGCTTAAACTTCTATATCCCGCTCTGCCGGCTCTCTCGCAAGTTTCAAGACGGAATCTGTAATTTGTTTTATTGCCTTTTGTATGAAGAACTTTATAAAGCTCTTCATTATAAGTCTCTTGAAATATAGTCAAGCCGTCAACGCCTGCACCGCCGAGTTCTCTATATCCCTCTTCTGTAAGCGGATAAATTTCTATGTCCACGCCGTCAAAATATTTTCTTAAGATTTGGACGCAAGATTTCAAATATTCCATATTTGTTTTAACGGCGCTTTCGCCCGTCAAAAGTAAAATGTGGCGGATGCCGAAACCCGACACGATTTTTGCATTTTCCTCAACTTCGTCAAAATTTAAGATTTTCCTTTCTATATCGTTTCGCGTTGAAAAGCCGCAATATGCGCAATTATTTATGCAGAAATTTGAAACATATAAAGGAGCAAAAAGAGAAATCGCTTTGCCGAAATGTCTGACGGCTATACTATTTGCTTTTTTAGCCATCTCCTCTAAAAAAGGCAAAGCCGAAGGGGTAAGCAAAGCGAGAAAATCAAATTCTGAAATCTCTTCATCTTTACGCAAAATGTTTTTAATTTGTTCGTCTGTGACAGAACTTTCAAATTTTTTAAAATCTATATTCTCATATTGTTTTTTAAAATCGTAAAAACTCATTTTAATCCCTCAAAAAATTTGTGAGCGGCGACGAGGCTTGAGCCTTGTCTGAAATCTGTCCCAATTTTGCCAAAAAACCTTTTCTGCCGGCACAGACGGCATCCTTAAAAGCCTCTGCCATCAAAATAGAATTTTCGCTTGAAGAAATCGCCGTATTAGCCATAATAGCCGCGCAGCCAATCTCCATACATTGACAAGCGTCGCTCGGCTTGCCGAGACCTGCGTCAACTATTATCGGCAAATCTATTTCTTCAATTAAAATTTTTACCATATCGCGCGAGGACAGCCCTTTATTTGTTCCTATGGGCGCGCCAAGCGGCATAATAGCCGCAGCTCCCGCATTTTGCATATCGCGGGCGGAAGGCAAATCCGCATTCATATAAGGAAAGACTTTAAAGCCGTCTTTCGCAAGAGTTTCGCAAGCGCGGGCTGTCTCATAATTGTCCGGGAAAAGATATTTATTATCATTGATGATTTCTATCTTTACCAAATCAGTTTGCAAAGCTTCTCTTGCAAGACGAGCTATTGCGATTGCTTCTTCTGCATTTCTTGCCCCAGAAGTATTGGGCATAATTTTTATTCCTTCGGGTATATAGGAAAGTATATTTTCGTTTGGATTATTGAAATCAAAACGGCGCACAGCGACGGTAATAATTTGCGCGCCTGAGGCTTTTATTATTTGCGCAATAAGAGAATTATTGGGAAATTTCCCGCTGCCTATTAAAATTCTACTTTCAAGTTCAAGTCCTGCAATGTTAAAAATATCTTTGCTCATAAAACCTCCCTAAAATTATTTGCTTGTATTTTTTATTATTTCAAACAAATCTCTTGCAGTTTCAGCCTTTATGTCGGCATCATCAAATTCATCAGGCTGTCCGTATCCGTATAGAGCCGCTATAGCCGTCATACCAACTGTTTTGGCTCCTTCTATATCGCTTTTGGCATCTCCTATCATAGCCGACTCTTGAGGCAAGATATGCCATTTGTCCATTAAAAAATTCAACATATCGGCTTTAGAAACTTTCGCTCTATAATCAAAATTCTTTATGCCCGTAGGAGTTATTATATCATTGTATAAATTGACAAAATGCGTCTTTAAAATCCGTTGCGCCGATATTATAGGCTTAAAAGTTGCGATAAAAGCATTCAAATTATTGTCCCTAATATATTTGAGAGCGTCAATTATTCCATCAAAAGGGATAGTCATAATCAAATCGTCGCCGACATAAAGCCGTCTATAAGAGATTAAAACCTTATCCGCTGTTCCCTCAGAAATGTGCGGCGCGGTATTTCTAATAATCCTCTCCATAGGCGGACCAATTTGAACAAAAGTAGAATCGTCAATATCCACTCCATTCTCCCTAAACCCGCCGAACAAACATCTCTTAATATCAGGAGCAGAATTGACAAGAGTCCCATCCATATCAAAAATAAAGTTTTTAATCATTGCTTATTCCTTATAGTTTTTAATGCTGAGGGCGGGATTTGAACCCGCACCGCCCTTTCGGGGACAGGCTTCTGAGACCTGCGTGTCTGCCGTTCCACCACCTCAGCATTGTATCTAAAAAACTTCGGAGATTGCGGGTCAAGCCCGCAATGACACAAGGTTTAATCGTCTTCTATCACTTCCATATCAATTACGCGCATTTTTTTCCAGAGATTTGTTTTGTATCTGAAATAGAAACTAGCGGCAAGAACCATCACATATAATAACATAAACCACCATGCCGCATATACTCCCAATTTGAATACTATCACAATCAAATAAGTGGGGATTATCACCATAAAAATGGACAGAACTATAAGCCTCTTCATAACAAAAGCCGTATCGCCGGCGCCTTTGATTGCGGCGGCAAAAATTATATTGCTGGAATCAAAAATCATATATACGGCTAAAATTCTCAAAAGATTTACCGCCATCGGTCTTATCTTTTCTATCATAGACGCTTGAGCGCCGCCTGAAAAAGGATATAGAAGTTGATTGGGAAATATAAGCAAAATGAGTATCACTATAAAAGTATAAGTATAAACTATCTGGGAAGAGGAACGGACGCTCGCTTGCGCTATAGACGGTTTATTTTTTCCAAGATAATTGCCCACCATTATTGAAGTCGTTATGCCGCAGCCTACAAGAGGCATTATCGTAAGATGATTGATATTTAAGGCGATATTGCTGGACGCAAGTTCCTCTATGCCGAGTGTGCCGATTATGAGCATAAAAATTCCAAAACCCGCCATATCGGCAAAGAATTGCACGCCGTTTGGAAAGCCGTATCTAAACAATCTTTTCATAAAAGCAAAATTTGGTTTGATATATCTTGTATTGTAAATTAGCGCATTCTTTTTTGAAGCGATTAAAATGAGATAAAGAACAAACATCACGGTTGAAGAGATATTGCTCGCCCAAGCGGAGCCGACTATGCCCATTTCAGAAAAACCAAAATTGCCGAAAATCAAACAATAATCCAAAAATATATTGCATATAACGCAGACTATGCCGACAAGCAAAATTACTTTGGTCTGTCCTCTGCCTGCATAAAAGCCCGACAAGCCCGCAGAAGCCAAAGACATAAAAGCCCCATAACATAAAACTTGAAAAAAGATGCCTTCTTGATGAGCGACTATGTCAGGATGCCCTATGCTCATAAAAAAAGTTTGAGCGAAAAAAGATATAAAAAGAATAATCAATGCCGACGCAAAAGCCAAATAAACGCTTTGCCAAACTGCGGGACCTATGGAATGATATTCTTCTTTCCCATAATATTGCGCTACAAAAACATCTACATAAGAAAGAGTTCCAAGAAAAAGACTAATCAAAGCGAAATTGGTAATTCCGGCGGGAACGGACGCGGCAAAAGCCTCTTGAGAATACCAAGATAAAAAAGTTCTATTGATAAAAAGTTGAATAGCTCCTATACTCGTTGAGATTATAAGAGGAATTGCAATTTTAAAGAACTCTAAATATCCGCCGTTTGTTTTATATTGTCTGCTTATATAATTAAAAATATCCATTTTTACACCTCTATACCATCGTAAAAGAGAAAGGGCAGACACATGGGTCTGCCCCTACCCCTTTCAATTGAGACGCGCATATAGCGCGTCTCTACACTATTTGTTTTTGATTGCTTTGATTATGTTGGGGATGATTTCAAATAAATCGCCTTCTAAGGCATAAGTTGCGGTTTGCATCATTGGGCAAGATGAATCTTTATTTATGGCTATGATAATATCTGATGAATTCATACCAACAAGATGTTGTATTTGTCCTGAAATCCCACACGCTATATAAATTTTTGGAGCGACAGTCCGACCAGTCTGTCCCACTTGATGAGAATAAGCAAGCCACTCGGAATCCACAGCCGCCCTTGAAGCTCCTACCGCGCCGCCGAGCAAATCAGCCAATTCTTTTAACAGTTTAAAACCTTCCGCTCCGCCTACTCCGCGCCCGCCTGAAACTATGATGTCGGCGTCTGATATATTTATTTGAGCGCTGTCGTCTTTGATAAATTGTAGAAATTTTGTTCTATTTAATAAAGCAGAAATATCGGACTTAATCTCAATAATTTCGCCTTTGGCGTTCTCATCTATTGGAGCTTCTTTAAAAACTTTATGGCGCACAGTCGCCATCTGAGGTCTATGTCTTGGAGTGAGAATTGTAGCCATAATATTTCCGCCGAAAGCGGGACGGGTTTGTTGTAGATTTTTTGTTTCTTGGTCTATGGCAAGAGCGGTGCAATCTGCCGTAAGACCCGTTCCTATTCTCGCCGCCACTCTTGATGCAAAAGAACGACCTATATTTGTAGCGCCCATCAAAACTATTTCGGGTTTTTCTTTTTCTATGAGTTGAGTTAAAACTGAAGAATAAGGGTCGTCTTGAAATTCGGCTAAGATAGGGTCGTCATAAATATAGACTTTGTCCGCTCCGCGCTTTATTAAATCTTGCGCTTTATCTTTTATATTTGAACCTATTAAAACTGCGCTTAAAGGAGAGCCGAGTTGTTTTGAGAGATTTTTCCCTTCGCCAAGCAATTCAAAAACAACTTTTGAGATTTCCCCATGCCTTTGCTCGGCATAGACCCAAATGCCTTTATATTGGCTTTTGTCTATATCGGTTTTTGGAGCGTCTTTTGCCAAAGACACGGCTTTTAATTTGCAAACATCGGCACAAGTTCCACAATATGTGCATTTGTTTAAGTCAATTACTGCAAGTTTTAATTTTTGAGGATGTTGGGGTCTTTCCTGCATAGAAATAGCGCCAAAAGGACATGCGCTTGCGCATTGTCCGCACCCTATACATTTATCGTTTAAAATACTGATATTCGGCATTTTTTATTCTCCTATATGCCCCGGCAATACGGGGTTATTAAAGTCATTAAACCCCTTCGGGGTTTAGATATTGCGGTTGATTATATAGTTAATTTAGTTGCGATTGCAACTTTAATTTAATTGACTATAACATCTACTCTACAAAAATTTCTACGCGGCGGTTGGATTGTCTGCCGGATTTGGTTTGATTGTCGGCTATAGGCATTTTTGAGCCGAAACCTATATATTTAAGTTTTTCTTGCGATATGCCGTTTCTAATCAATTCATTATATATAACCCGCGCTCTTTCTTGAGACAGCTTCAAATTATTGGATTCATTGCCTGAAGAATCTGTATGCCCTTCTATTGTGATTCTGTATATTGCTCCACTTTTTATTTTATTGGCTATGTCTTTTATTGCAACTCTCGCAGACGGCATCAATTGCGTGCTTCCTGAATTAAACGCCACTGCAGATAAATTAAAGGCTTTTATTGATGCATCGGCTCTTCTTCTTTGGGATTGTTTGATTTCTTCTTTTAAGAAAACGCTTTCATCTATATGTATTTCTTCCTCAGCCACCATTTCATAATCGGATTCATAGCTTATGCGCTCTTGCGCAACGGAAGGCTGCGGTTTTTCATCAATGTCATCGGGAATGATTACTTCAATTTTTCCATCTAAACCATCGTCAATATACTCAATTTCCTGCTTGGGACTTTCTTCAACGGCAGGCTTTTCTTCTTCCTTAGAACTTTCGGCATTAGCAAATAGGTCTTGGTCTTTTTGCGACGGCTCAATATTTCCAAACCTTATTATCAAACCGCCTTTGGCTAAATAGCCGAAATAGCCGTCATCTATGCTTGTGTTAGCGTCGGCAAGAGCAAATAATTCTATGCCGTTCATAAATGTATAATTGATTCCGCCCTGAGCGCCCATATACTCTCTTTTCTCGTCCATGCTTTCAATGTCCATAGGACCGTAATTTTTAGAGTCTCTAAAACTTATATCGGTATTCAAATCTCCGCTGTTTAATACTCCTTTATAATAGGCTTGTATATGATAATTGAATTGCCCTTCATTTTTCTGAGCCTTTATACCGCCTATAAATTCAGCTTTAAACCGTTTTTGCGGCTCTATTGAAAGACTTACTATACCGCCGCCTTTCTCTTCTATTTTATCTGTTGAGAGATATCCGCCCGTCACTGAAACAAATGGTTTAAACCAAATGGAGCCCGCCTTAAACAAATCATAATCAGCTTCAAAACCGCCTTTTATGATGCTTGCATTAAATACAGATGAAGCCGTTTTTCCCATAAAGGATATTTCTCTTGTAGTATCCCAATTCTGATATCCTATGCTGATATTGGCTATAACATTTAGTCTCTGCAAAAATGTCATAGCATAAAGACCCGCTTCAAAACTGTCTATATGCCCTTCATTTGAGGCTTGCTTTAAATCGTTTTTGCTTACTGAGCCGTATATGCCCAATTTCAAATCCGTCCAATGCGCTATGTCCACTCCGGCGAGAATTTCATTCATATTTGTTTTTAATGTTTCGCTATGCTTATCTTTATTTTCGCTGCCGCTTATACTGAAATCCACCCATGCTTGCGAGGCTTCATTTGTTTTCTCATATCCGTATTTGTTTAATTTCCAATACAATCTTGCAAAATCATTATTATTAAAACCGCCGTTTAACACATTGAGTAAAAATGCGCCCGACAAATCGTTCAAAGCTTTTTTTGCCCCAGATATGTTTTCCTCATTGACGAAATTCACAATTTGATTTCTGATTTCTATAAAGTCCTCGTCAGTTGTTACAGAATTTAAAATATTTATGACTTCTTGCTCATTGTGAGTTAAATCAGGCATATTCAAAACTTCGCCTTCAAGTGTCAAATAAATGCGGTCTGCATCTCTTGACAAAGTATAAAATAGCGGAAACGGCGAATTGGCATATATTATCTCCCCTCTTTTTGCGATATCGTCAAAACCTATTATGTCAGCGGCTTGAAATATAACCGCTGTGGAATAGAGCAAATCATAAGAGAATAAGCCATTGGCGCTCACTTTAAGAGTAAGTCCCGATATATCCAAAGACTGTCCTTCTATTATATCCGAGTCAAGACTGTGAGTGTTTTGCATAAAATATATTCCCAAATCCCAGATAGCATTTGTTATAGAAAAAGTATTTACGCTTGTTGTAACTTTGCGTCCCAAACCATTGGTCAAATATGTTCCGCTACCGGCGCTCAATTGACCTATTCTTATAGTGGTGGTGGCGACTTTTACTGTCCCGCCTTGCAATTTGAAATCTCCTTCAAAAGATACATTGCCGCTGACAGATAAAACTCCGCCGCTGCTTTTTATAATAGTATTGTTCACATTTCCCATAATGCCGCTTCTCAATTCTATCTGTCTATTTGCGGCAGGGTCAAAAATAAGAACGCTGTCATCGTTTAAATATATATCGTTTAACAAAACCTGTCCGTCAATAATAGATTTATTATCCGCAAATATTATATTTCTATTTTTAGCCGAGATAGTAAGACTGGAATTTTCAAGCATAAAAGCTCCGCCGAGTCTTGACGAAGTGTTTGAACTGAAATTTATATTTGCATCTTGAGCGATAATGCGCAATTGAGAATTTCTCAAAAATACAGCTCCGCCGTCGGCAGCCGTATTGCCGCTAAAAGAAGCGTCAATAATCAAACCTTCGCTATCATTAAAGTATATAGCCCCGCCTCTTGTAGCGGCGGAATTTCCTATAAAAGAGCCGCCGTTAATAGTCATTGAAGAATTGTTTAAAGATATCGCTCCGCCGTTTGTATTTGCGCTATTAGCATTAAAAGAGACGTTTTCAAAAATTCCTATGCTTGATACAAGCCTGATAGCTCCGCCGTGAAATACCGCAGAATTTTCTATGAAAGAGCCTGATATAGAAAGCATTGAAGAATCCGCCGTAATCGCCCCGCCGCTTGAAATAGCGGTATTTCTTCTAAAATAACCGTCTGCTATTGTAACCGCAGAAGCCGAAGAAAATATAGCGCCGCCCATTTGAGCAGTATTTCCTATAAAAGAAGCTTTGTTTGCAGTCATAATTGAA
>JAISKX010000212.1 GCA_031260765.1 Endomicrobium sp.
TGGACAGAGTTTGCCGCCTTGCTGTCGGATACGAGCGCATTCGGGGCTAATTTTTAAGGGAAATTCAAAACTTGCGGCAGATAAAGGATTTAAAGGAAAGCCGCTTCGGACAGATTGAATTTCTCAACCTTAAAAATAAGCCCCTCATAGACGCGCGCTCCTATTGTATCCGACAGCAAGTCGGCAAACTCTATGGTCGGTGACAGTTAAACATTGATGGAATAGACAAAAGCAATGACAAATAGTCCATAGTCTTATAGAAAGTTTGCCAATGGCAAACAAAAACACAAGAAACGCAAAGCGGCAGTAATTCCCCTATAGAGGGGTGGACGCGAAGCGGACGGGGTGGTGTCGTAAAGATTTAATTAGCGATGAACACTAAATGTGGATTATGAAATCAGCCATACTAATATTTGAGAAGTTGCCATTGTCATATAGTTAAATTTAAAAAGGAGATATACATGAAAAAATTATTTATTATTTTTGTTTTGGCGTGCTTTTTTTGCGCTGGGGCAGAGGCTCAAATAAAAGGCAAACCGATTCCAATTGTTAGCGGCGCGCCTTTAGTCGGGTTAGCCAAAGGGACAAATTATGCGCAAGTAACAGCGGACGCAATTGCAAATGCAGGCGGGCTTAACGGCATTGTCAAAAAGGGCAATACCGTTCTTATAAAACCAAATTTGTGTTTGCCTTGGTTTGAAACTCCGCTTGCTGTGGACTATCGCGTCGTTGCGGAAGTTGTTCGTCAAGTAAAGGCTTTGGGAGCAGGACGAATCATAATTGCCGAAGGCGCTTTTGACCCAGACCCGTTTAGCGCGGCAAATCAAAAAGTGTCAAAATTCGGCACAATTACCGGCGTTGAATTTGTTGATTTAAACGCACTTACAAAAGATGATTGCTATTATATTCTTCCTCAAAACGGAGTCACAGGCAAAGCATTCTATATGCCGAAAATGTATGTTGACGCCGATGTCGTTATCAATGTTGCAAAATTAAAAACACATGAAGATACTATAGTTTCGCTTGGACTGAAAAATGTTTTTGGAGTTCCGCCAAAACCAATGTATTCTCGTCCCAGAGCAAAACTCGCATTACACCATGAATACGGCAGCACTCATAATCCGATTGTGGATTTGAATTTAATAAGACTTCCAGATTTTACAGTTGTTGACGGCATTATGGGCGGCGAACGTTCCGCCCCGCGGACTGGGAAAGCGGTAAAATCGGAAATTGTGATTGCAGGACGAAATATCGCATCCGTTGACGCGGTGAGCGCATATCTCATGGGTTTTAATCCCAAAGCGATTCCCCATATCAGAATGGCGCAAGAAGTTGGAATTGGTCCCATTGATTTAACAAAAATCAATGTCTCAAATGCTAAGCCCCTTTCTAAACAAGAAATAGACAACATGATTGTGCAATTTTCAAGCCCATATCCAAAAGGTTGGTAAATATAAAAGCAGTTGTAGTTTTGCGTCCCTTGCGAGAAGCCTTTGCCTTTGCCGTTTTCGTTGCCGTTGTAGTTTTTTGGAGAACAATATGCCGTTAATAGAATTAAAAAATCTAAACAAAACTTTTAAAACTAAAACCTCGTCCGTGCGGGCTTTAAACGATGTGTCTTTGTCTGTTGAAAAGGGAGATATTTTCGGCATTATCGGTTTGAGCGGGGCGGGCAAGTCAACGCTTATCCGATGCATAAATCTTTTGGAAAGACCAGATAGCGGCGGCGTTATCATAGACGGCGAAGATATAATTAAACTCGGCGAAAAAGAAATAAGACAAAAGCGCAAAAATATCGGGATGATTTTTCAGCATTTTAATTTGTTTAATTCGCGCACTATCGCGCAAAATATCGCTTATCCTTTACGATACGGCGGACTTACCGACGAGCAAATTGAAAACAGAGTTAAAGAATTATTGGAAATTGTCGGTTTGGAAAGTAAAGAAAACGGTTATCCCTCTCAACTTTCAGGCGGTCAAAAACAGAGAGTGGGCATAGCAAGAGCGCTTGCGGCAAATCCGCAAATCCTCCTGTGCGATGAGGCGACAAGCGCTCTTGACCCAAAAACCACTCAATCAATTCTTGCTTTGCTTAAAGAATTAAATAAAAAACTTGGGTTAACAATAGTGATAGTCACTCACGAAATGTCTGTGATTAAGGCTATATGCAATAAAGCCGCCATTATGGAAAATGGCGAAGTGATAGAGCAAGGCGCAATCTTTGACATTTTTTCCGTCCCGCGCCGTAAGGCTACTAAGGATTTTATAGCGACAACTTCAAATCTTCATAAAGTTTATGATTTGCTCGAAGAGGATTCTCCCGCTTTGCATTTGAGTAAGGGCGAGACTCTTGCATATTTTAGTTATATAGGGCGCGCCGCAGTGGAATCTTTAATTTCTACAGTGTCTGTGATGTTTGATGTGAGAATAAATATTATTTTCGGCGACCTTGACCTTATACAAGGCATGCCTATGGGCGGTTTGATAGTAATCATCGGCGGAACGGATGCAAACAAACAAAAAACAATAGATTATGTCGGGCAAAAAGGCGTCAAAGTGGAGGTATTAAAACAATATGATTGATTTATTTTTCAACATTTTTCCAAATATGGCGGGCAAAGGAGAAGAATTGCTTTTATGCACGGGACAAACCCTTTTGATGATGTTCATTAGCGGAATCATTTCTTTTGCCATAGGCATAGTTTTGGGAATCACTTTGATAGTAACGATGAAAGGCGGCATTTTAGAAAATGTAGTTTTCTGGACTATACTTGATAAAATCGTGAATTTTTTCCGTTCAGTCCCTTTCATCATTATGATTGCATTACTTATTCCCGTCACCCGCGCCATAGTCGGCACAGCCATAGGCACGACGGGCGCAATCGTCCCTTTGGTTTTCGGCACCGCTCCGTTTTTCACAAGACAGATGCAAGCCGCCTTAGCGGAGATTGAAAAAGGTTCAATAGAAGCCGCTCAATCTATGGGAACAAGTCCGCTGGGAATAATTTTTCGCATATATTTCAAAGAGAGCGTTCCGCAAATAATAAGAGGCGTGACAATAACTTTTATAAGTTTGGTAGGTCTTACCGCGATGGCAGGCGCAATCGGCGGCGGCGGTTTGGGCGATTTCGCCATAAGATATGGATATCAAAGGTATCAAACTGATGTAACAATAATCACGGTAATCATTTTGGTTGCATTAGTAACAGTAATTCAAAGTATGGGCGATTTCATAATCAAGAAACTGTCTCATTAATAGGTGCGGCAGAGCCGCGATACACACGGCGGGTGGGCTAAATGTTTTCCGCGACGGGATGGTCGCTTTGCCTTTTGGCGTCTTTTGACACAATTTGCTTGCTGATGTAGCGCTGCTACACGGCGCAGACAAATTCCGCCAAAATACGCTCAAAATGCTTCGCGGAAGTGCAATAAATAAATAGGTGATATGGCTGTGGTCTTTGTCTGCCCCCCTTGCGGGGGAAGTCCCGAAGGGAAAGGGGGGTGGGCGAAGCCTGAAAGGGTTTGATGTTTTTAATAACCCCGTATTGCCTGCAAGGCAATGCGGGGAACATAGGAGATTAAAATGAAAAAAATCAGTATCGCAGTTTTCGCATTAGCAGTTGTTGTTTTAACAGCAGGAGTATTTACTTCTTGCTCCAAAAAGAAGTCTAACGAAATAATTGTCAAGGTAGGCGTGACGGGGGAAAGTCATGCTCAGTGGGATGTGGTTGCTAAGAATTTGGCTAAGGAAGGCATTAAAATTGAGTTGGTAAAGTTTGGGGATTATACTCAGCCTAATCAATCCCTTAGCGATGGGGAAATTGACCTCAATGCTTTTCAGCATTATGCTTTCTTAAACAATGAAATCAAAGTGAAAGGCTATAAACTTTCGCCTATAGGCAAAACTATTATCGCGCCTATCGGTATGTATTCCAAAAAAATAAAGTCGGCAAAAGAATTAAAATCCGGCGACAAAATCGCTATACCAAATGATTTAGTCAACGGCGGGCGCGCTTTGCTTGTTTTGCAGGCGGCGGGTATAATTACAGTAAATCCCAAAGGCGGCGCTTTGCCTAATGTCAGCGACATCACTTCCAATCCTTTAAAAATAAAATTTGTTGAAGTTGAAGCCGCTCAAACTCCGAGACTTCTTGAAGATGTCGCGGCGTCATTTATCAACGGCGGACATGCCGTTGACGCAGGCTTTAATCCTTCCAGAGACAGTTTGCTTCTTGAAAAGCAAGAAGAAGGTAAAGATAATCCATATATAAATGTCATCGCGGCAAGAACTGCCGACATCAATAATCCGACTTATAAAAGAGTTGTAGAGGCTTTTCAAACCGATGAAGTGGAACAGGTTATTTTGAAAGAATACAAAGGCGTATATCAGCCCGCTTGGAAATAAAATTTATGAACATAGCGCAAGAAATCATTCGTATTAGACGAGCCATTCATCAAAACCCTGAACTTAGCAGGCAGGAATATCAAACTGCGAAGTTTATTGAGGGTGAACTTGATAAATTGCATATTCCTCATAAAAGGGTAGCAAAAACGGGTGTCGTCGGTATTCTTAAAACAGGCAAGGCGGGTAAAACTATAGCTTTAAGGGCGGATATTGACGCCTTGCCTATACAAGAAGAAAACAATATTTCTTATAAATCCAAAAATGCAGGCATAATGCACGCTTGCGGGCATGACAATCATCTCGCTATCGTTTTGGGCGCGGCGGCTTATTTAGTTCAAAACAAAAAAGATTTGCAAGGCAATGTAAAATTTATTTTTCAGCCCAGCGAAGAAATTTCCGGCGGAGCAAAAGCGGTATTAAAGGCAGGGGCTTTTAAAAATCCAAAAGTGGACATAGTTCTGGGCGCGCATGTCAGCCCTCGCATTAAGTCGGGCAAAATCGGTATAAAGTTTGGAGCTATGATGGCGAGCGTGGACAGATTTCATATTGAGATTTTAGGTTTTATGGCTCACGGCGCGCATCCGCATTTAGGCAAAGACGCAATAACGGCGGCAGCGGAATTTATTTTGAGCGTTCAAACCATAGTGTCAAGAGAAATTGACCCATTACAGCCTGCGGTGATTACTTTGGGCAAAATCTCAGGCGGCGACTCTTATAATATTATTTGCAAAAACATCTCAATTGACGGCACTGTCAGAACTCTTAATAGCGAAGTTAGAAAACATATAAAGGCGGCAATCATTAAGAGATTAAAATCTTTGGCTCTTGCTCACGACATAAAATACAAATTGGATTATTTTGATAATGCCAAACCTTTAATCAACAATCAAAAGATAGCAGATTTTTGTTTAAAGACCGCCCAAGAATTTTATGGAAAAAACAATGTGATAATAATAGAAAAGCCCGTTATGGGCGGAGAGGATTTTAGCGAATATCTCGAAGTTGCCGAAGGCAATTTTCTAAATATCGGCACAAACAAAAACAAACAAACCGCATATCCGCATCACAATAGCAAATTTAATGTTGACGAAGATGCTTTGCCGAAAGCCGCACAATACTTAGCATACACAATCCAAAAACTATTAAAAGAGCGATGTAGATAAGGTGCGGCTAAAGCCGCGATACACACGGATGGCGGGACAGTTAGGCGCGACGGGATGGTCGCTTCGCGGAAGTGCAACAATGCAACAAATCAAAACAAAAGAGGAAAGGGATAAAAACTAAAATCATCGCTTCCTCTAAATCCCGAAGGGATTTTATGTAGTTAATAACCCCGTATTGCCGCAGGCAATGCGGGGAACAAGGAGAGTAAAATGAAACAATCAGTAATGAAGTGCGTAGTTGTTGTTTTGACGGTTTTGATTTCTTTGCCGTCTTTGTCGTTTGGCGCTTTGGATAAAACAAAATATCCAAACGGACAAACGCAAATATCTTATAGCGGGTCTATCTGCGGGTCGCCTACTGCTATTGCAAAAGAAAAAGGGTTTTTTGAAGAAGAAGGGGTTTTGGTTGATGTCGTGGGCGGAGTGTCTTTTGAAGTTCAAAGAACCGCTCTTGCCACAGGGAAAATCGCAGTCGTCAACGGCGACTTTCAGTTTTTTCCCGCCGTCAATAACGGCATAGATGTAAAACTGATTAGCGGTTTGCACGAAGGCTGCATGAAAGTTTTAGTCCTGAAGAATTCTAAGATAAAGACAATTCAGGATTTAAAAGGCAAAACAATCGCCGTTGACGAAATCGGCGGAACGCCTATGTCTTATGTTTCAGTTCTCGTGGGAAGCATTGGAATCAATCCTCAAACAGAAATCGTTTGGAAACCTTTTCCCAATGACCAACTTATAGCCGCTGTTGAAAAGGGCGAAGTTGATGTTATCGCCGCTTGGGATCCTTTCGCCACTCTCGCAGAACAGAGCGGAAAGTTTAGAGTTTTAAGCGATTTGAGCAAAGACCCTCTATTTGCAGGAAAGAATTGCTGCTTTTTATTTGCTTCAGGAAAACTCGTAAAAACTAATCCCGGACAAATCGCCGCAATTCTTAGAGCATATCACAAAGCCGTCGCATGGATGGGAACAAATCCCGACGAAGCCGCAAAAATCCTCGTAGGCAAAAAATATGTCGCTACCGATAATGTGAAATTGGTCGGCAGACTTATAAAGGATTATCAATACGGAAATCATCATGGCGAAAAATCCAATGCAGAAGCGAAAGCCGACGCTTTGTATTTTGCCGATTGGTTGACGAAAATCGGATATTTACCGGCAAAACTTGATACGAAGAAATTTGTGGACAACCTATATGTAGACATCTTCGCATTAGAAGCCGCCAAAAAGAAGTAAGGTGCGGCGGAGCCGCGATAACACACGGCTGGTTGGAAGCTAAAGTGCGATGGGACGCTCGCTTTGCCTTTTGGCGTCTTTTGACACAATTTGCCTGCTGATGTAGCGCTGCTACACGGCGCAGGCAAATTCTGCCAAAATACGCTCAAAATGCTTCGCGGATGATACATATTGGGAACCTCTCCATATTGACAGGGAGAGGTCGGAGCAAAGCGACGGGTGAGGGTGGACCGCAAAGCGGTCGTTGCTGTTTGCCGTTTGTCTTTTAACCGCTTTTTTGATATTATCCCGTCATTCCAAGACAAAACAAGACAAAAGGAGCGAATATGCCTCAATTAAATAATATTAATGTTGACAATTTTCAAAAGGATGTTTTTGCCGTGTTTGATAAATATGGCGTTCAAATGAATGAAGCCTTTGATTTGCTGGTGGAAACCCCAGCAAAAAAACATGCTATTTTAAAAAAAGAGGAAATAGCAGATTTACAATCTGTTGCAAGCCCTGCTTTTCTCAAGAAATTTAAAACATCAGTTAAACAAATGGAAGATGGCGAGTTTGTAGAATATAATTCTCAAACAATGCAGGCGGCAAAATGATAAGGCGGTTTTCTAAACAAGCAAATAATGAATATTTGTTTTTCTTAGAACGGGATACAAAAAAGTATGATAAAATCAATGAATTGCTTGACGATATAGAAATAAACGGAGCAAGTAAAGGCAAAGGAAAACCCGAACCTTTGCTATATAATTTAAAAAAATATTGGAGCAGACATATAAATAAAAAAGACAGATTGATATATCGCATTGAAAATGAAATATTACTGATATATAGTTGCGATGGACACTATTCGGATAAGTAAATGGACTCCCAACAAAATGTAGCAGTTAATATATAATAGCAGCAAGACAATTTAATATTTGATGGTGTTTTTTGGTGGAAGGTTGATGACCTTCTCGTATTTATAGCAATATAAATACACTTCTAACCCAAAAAGTGTCGCCACTAATTGTTTATATACCCGCATTCGCGGGTATATAATCTTTTGGCGACCTTTGTTTATGGATTAGAAGTCATAGATAAAGGTCGTCTTTTTTATGCCCCACAGACCTCTTATCTTATTTCTGCACATACTTGCCAAAAACCAAAAATCATTGAAAAATCAAATTGAAATTGCATTATAAAAATAGAAATGCCGCGTAGGGGCAGACCCATGTGTCTGCCTTAGATGCTAAAAAAGGAGAGTTTTATTATGAAAAAATCAGTATTTATTAT
>JAISKX010000216.1 GCA_031260765.1 Endomicrobium sp.
TTCCCCTCTACGGAGGGGTGGCAGGCGTAGCCTGACGGGGTGGTGCCGTTATATTGGAGGTATATATGAAAGTCTTAGTAGGTCTTAGCGGCGGCGTTGATTCAGCAGTCGCCGCTTATTTATTAAAAAAGCAGGGGTATGAAGTTATAGGGGCGATGATGTCTATATGGGATTCGTCAGCCTTGCCGTCCGTCAAAGAAAAAGGCGTCAATGCTTGTCTTGGACCGGAAGAAGACGATATAGAATCTGCCCAAAACATAGCCAAAACCTTAAAAATACCATTTAAAGTGATAGATTGCAGAGATGAGTATAAGCAAGTGGTTTTGGAATATTTTAAAAACGAATATAAGCAAGGGCGCACTCCAAATCCGTGCATAATGTGCAATACATACATAAAGTTCGGTGTTTTGCCCAATTTGGCTCAAAAAGCGGGTATAGATTTTGACAAATTTGCCACAGGTCATTATGCAAAAATCGTTTTTGACGAGCCTTCTCAACTCTATCAAATGCGTAAAGCCAAAGATGAAAACAAAGACCAAACCTACTTTCTCTACCGCCTAAATCAAAAGAATTTATCAAAAACTCTTTTTCCTCTTGGGAATATAACAAAGGATGAAGTCAGAAAAACTGCCCAAGAAATTGGCTTATCTGTAGCCCAAAAGCCTGATAGTCAAGATTTTTATTGCGGGGATTATAATGATATTTTGCAATTTCCCGTTCAATCGGGCGATATTGTTGATAAAAGCGGCAAAGTTTTAGGCAAACACAAAGGAATATGGAATTACACTATAGGCAAAAGGCGCGGTTTGGGAATATCGTCAAAAGAGCCTCTTTATGTAATAGATATTCTCGCCAAGAAAAATGTGATAGTAGTAGGGGGAAAAGACGATTTATATTCTCAATCCTTAACGGCAAGAGATATTTCATGGTGTTCAATCCAACCTACCCAAGAACCTTTTAGAGCATTGGTAAAAATAAGACAACAAAATGACGCCGCTTTTGCGGAAATATCTGTAAATAACGGCATTGCCCAAGCGCTTTTTGACGCGCCGCAAATGTCAATCACAGCGGGACAGAGCGCAGTTTTCTACAAAGACGATATAGTATTAGGCGGGGGAATTATAGATTAAAATGGAAATAGGTTCTTGGCAGTTTTTAAAAAAATCTTCTAAATGCCGCGCAAGGCTGGGGCGGCTTTATGTTTCTCGTGGCATTATTGACACGCCCGCTTTTATGCCTGTCGGCACACAAGGCAGCGTCAAAGGCGTGCCTATGGAATTTTTAAAAGAGTCCAAAGCGCAAATCATCCTTGCAAATTCATATCATCTATATCTCAGACCGGGAACGCAAATCGTCAAAAAAGCGGGCGGTATACAGAAATTCAATTCTTGGAATAAGCCTATGCTCACCGATTCAGGCGGTTTTCAAATTTTCAGTTTAAACGATATAAGGCAAATCAAAGAGGACGGCGTCCAGTTTAAATCCCATATAGACGGCTCGTCTCACTTTTTCTCGCCTGAAAAATCTATGCAAGTTCAAAAAGATATAGGCGCGGATATTATAATGTGTTTTGACGATTGCACTCCATATCCCGCAGATTATGCTTATGCAAAAAATTCTATGGAGCTCAGCCTCAAATGGGCGGCAAGATGTAAAGAAGAGTTTTATAAAGACGATTCTTTTAAAAGGCAGGCTCTTTTCGGCATAATACAAGGCTCTATCTATGACGATTTGCGCAAAATCAGCGTAGAATCTATGCAGAAAATTGACTTTGTCGGCTATGCCATAGGCGGTTTATCCGTAGGCGAGCCGAAAGAGTATATGCACAGAATTTTAGACAATATATGTCCGATTTTGCCTGACAATAAAGCCCGCTATCTTATGGGCGTAGGCATGCCTGAGGATTTATGGGAATGCGTGGAGCGCGGTATAGATATGTTTGATTGCGTAATCCCTACAAGAAATGGGCGCAATGGACAGGTTTTTACGAGCGAAGGCAAAATCAATATAAGAAATGCCGAGTATAGAGAAGATTTTTCTCCTCTTGACCCAAACTGCGATTGTCCCGCCTGCAAAGGTTATACAAAAGCATATCTCAATCATTTAGTGCGCGCCCAAGAAACTCTATATCTCACGCTTTTATCCATCCATAATATATTTTTCATGCTCAATCTTATGGAAAAAATAAGAGCCTCTCTTGCCAATGACGCATTCTTTGAAGAAAAAACAAATTTCTTCAAAAATTATTATTCAAGGATATAATTTTGGAAAAAATCAAAGTCGGAAATTATCGTTGGTTTATATGCAGCTTATTGTTTATTATGGCTATGCTCAATTATCTTGACAGGCAGACGCTAAGCCTCTTGCATCCTTTTTTGGCTGACAAATATAATTGGACAAATAATGACTATGCAAATATCACGGGAACATTTCAATTGACTTATGCCGTGATGTATTTATTTGCAGGCAGATTTGCAGATTGGTTCGGCGCGAGGAAAACTTTGATTTTGGCGGCGATATTATGTTCAGCCGCGACAATAATGCACATTTTCTCAATTTATATAGGAAACGGTCTCTCTCATCTTTTTGAATTTGCAGGCATAACAATTTCTTTCTCAGTAATCGGTTTTATGTTTTCAAGATTTTTGCTCGCCGCAGGTTCTGCTCCGATTTTTCCGACAGATTTAAAAATAGTGTCTTTGTGGTTTCCCGACAAAGAGCGCTCGTCAGCCACAGGCATATATATATCGGGGGCAAGCGCCGGAGCGATTATCGCTCCGCTTATAATTCCTCCGTTAGCGCAAAGATTCGGTTGGGAAAGCGCTTTTATTGTAGCGGGCGTCGGCGGGCTTTTATGGTTATTCTTTTGGATTGCTTATTACAATAATCCTGACATTCTTTTAAAGAAAAATAGAATCAAACAGATTGAATACGATTATATAAATGAGGACAAAAGCGAGGAAGAATACAATACAAAATCCAATGAGAAGAAAATAGGCTGGAGCGCTCTTTTGCAATGCCGTCAAACTTGGGCTTTGATTGTCGGCAGATTTATGACTGACGGTATATGGTGGTTTTTTATTTTTTGGCTTCCGGGATATTTAAAAGCGACTTACGGCATGCAAGGCAAAGAGGTGATGTTTCCTTTGGCTGTATTATTTACTATGACCACAATAGGAACTCTGATAGGGGGATATATTCCTTCAATTTTTATCAAAAAAGGAATGGATATTTATATAAGCAGAATGCGGAGTTTATTTATTTTTGCTTTCATCCCCGCAATCGCTTTCCTCGCTCAACCGCTAAGCCCGATAAGTTATTGGCTGCCTATACTTATAATAGGAATATCTCTTGCAGGGCAGCAAGCATGGTCTGCAAATGTTGTTGTGGTAATGACTGATATGTTTCCCAAAAAAGCCGTTGCATCGCTTGGCGGCATAGGCGGTCTTGCCGCAGGAATGGGCGGGATAATCCTTGCCAAAACCGCAGGCTATTTGCTTGACTATTACGGCGCTCTCGGCAAAACCGCAGACGCTTACACAATAATTTTTTCTTTCTGCGCAAGTTCCTGCATAGTTTCATGGTTCATAATGAAAGCCTTAGTCCCCAAATTCAAGTTCGCGTTTGAAAATTGACACAAATAGTTTTAATTTATATACTCCGCCCGCTTAATAAAAAACCTCTGACTAACAAAAATGGAATCTATGAAAAACAATCGTTGCCTAACAATCTTGGAAAATATAAAAAACTATTCAAAAATGAATTGGTTTTGTGGTCAGTCAAATTTATAAAAAAGACGCTCAAAGTTAATCGCTTTGGGCGTTTTTTGTTGTTAAATAAAAGAGGGAGGAAATTATGAAGAAAAGTATCGTATTAGCAGTTGCAGTAGCAATGTCTTTTGCATTGTTAGCCTGCGGCGGCGAAAAGAAATCTAAAATGACATTGAAACTTGCTCATTTTGGTTCTGAAGCAAGCCCAGCGCAAACAGCGGCAAAACAATTTGCCGACAATGTCAAAAAAAGAACCAATGGGGATATTGAGATTATTGTTTATCCTAACAATACTCTTGGCGGACCTCCTCAGATTTTAGAACAGGTTTTACTCGGCGCTATTGATATGAGTTTGTCGGGTCAAGACCAAATCGCAAAACATGTGCCGCTTTTTGACACAGTTGCAATTCCTTTTTCAATCTCAGGCTATGAACACATGGACAGAGTTTTAGACGGTCCGTTTAAAGAATGGGCTGCTCCGGAATTATTGAAAAAAGGCGCAGTTATGCTTTCAAGTTGGGAATGGGGTTTTAGAAATTTCACAAATTCTAAACGCCGCATTTTAAAGCCCGATGATATGAAAGGGCTTAAAATCCGCACCCCCCCTGCGATGGCTTATTCAGCGACAATGGAAGCTTTGGGCGCAAATGTGCAAACCATAGATTTTAGCGAATTGGTTATGGCTATGCGTCAAGGCGTTGTTGACGGAGAAGAAAATCCAATCGGAACAATCTATGACCTCAAATTGTATGAAGTTCAAAAATACATCAGCGTCGTGAACTATTTGTATAGTTCTATGGTGCATTTGGTCAATGTCAATGTTTGGAAAAAACTCACTCCGGAACAGCAAAAAATCATAACGGAAGAATCGGCTTCAGCGGCAACCTTAATGCGTAAATTGACAAGAGACGCTGAAAAATCTCAACTTGCAGATATGGTCAAAAAAGGCAATGTTGTCGATTATCCTGATTTGAAACCATTCCAAGACAAAATGGGTCCCGCCTATGAGAAAATCAAAAAGAATGTGGGCGAAGAAAATTTCAACAAATGGATGAAAATGGCAAAAGATATGGCTAAATAGCCTATCGTAAGAATAATTAAGAAAGCCGAAAGCGCAATGCTTTCGGCTTTCTTTTAAAGAGAGGTTAATTATGTTGACACTTGCAATTTTTGCCACTTTAATTTTTTTCCTTGCCATAAATGTTCCTGTTTGCGTAGCCATAGGTTTTACATCGGTTCTTTTCTTTATATTGCTTGGCGAATCAAGCCTTTTGGTAATGTTTCCAAACAGAATGTATTACGGCACTACCGGTTTTACTTTGCTTGCAATACCGTTTTTTATACTTGCGGGTAATGTTATGAATGTTGGAGGAGTTACAAACCGCATTTTTGCTTTTGCAAAATCCCTTGTAGGTCATGCTCCCGGCGGAGTAGGACAAGTAAATATTGTGGCGAGTATGATTTTTTCTGGAATGTCAGGCTCAGCAGTCGCGGATGCGGCTGGTCTTGGGCGCATAGAGCATAAGGCTATGGTTGATGATGGATATGATTCGGCTACAGCAGGCTCTTTGGTTGCGGCAGGCTCTATTATAGGTCCTGTTATACCGCCGAGCGTTTGCTTTGTTTTATACGGAGCAATCACAGGCGTATCTGTGGCGAGATTATTTTTGGCGGGCTTTATCCCGGGCATAATGCTTGGTTTGGGTTTTATGATAGCGCTTGCTATTATGGCTAAGAAATATCATTATCCTCAAGCCGCGCATATGGCTCCAGTAAGTGAAATTTGGAGGACTTTTAAAGAAGCATTCTGGCCTCTTATGGCGCCTGTCATAATCATCGGCGGCATAATGTCGGGACTTTTCACTCCCACCGAAGCGTCTGTAGTCGTCTGCCTTTATGCAATCATTTTAGGTTTTGCTTATAAAGATTTGCATTTTAAAGATTTGCCTGAGATATTGTTTTCTTCCATAAAACAATCCGTCGGCTTGCTTTTCATTATGGCTGCAGCGGGATTTTTCGGCTGGCTTACCATACATCAAAAACTGCCGGACAGCATTATCACCGGTCTTATGAGTATGGGCGCCACAACTTCCGGCGTTTTGTGGATAATAATAGGCGTAATTTTGATTATGGGCTGCTTTTTAGACGGCAATGCTATTTTTATGATAACTCTGCCGATTTTTATGCCTATAGTCGCTATGTATAATATAGACCCTGTAAATTTCGGCGTTGTGATGACTTTGCTCATTATGATAGGCAATTTAACGCCGCCTGTCGGAATGTGTTTATTTGCAGTGGACTCTTTTGCAAAGGTCGGGATAATGCCGCTGGCAAAGAAAGTGCTGCCTTATTTGGTAGTCATTTTAGTTTGCACAATTATAATGGCTTTTAGACCGGAAATCGCAACATTCTTGCCGAATCACTTTATGGGAGGAGGTGTGTAAAATGTTAAAAAAATTGGATATAGGCATTCAAACCGTTTTACGCGTCCTTTCAATCACTCTCTTTGCCGCGCTCGGCGTTTTGCTTTTAGTGAGCGTTTCAATGCGTCTTGCCGGAGACTTTGAAGTTTTCCTAAGCATGCGCGGGTTTCAAGGCATAGCGGATTTTATAAAGAGCGTGCTTCCGATGAATTCATTTCATTGGTTTGACGAGATAGTGGAACTTTTAATTTCCGCTCTATCATTTTTTGGAGCTGCGGCATTGTGGGCTGTGAAGGGACATTTTGCAGTAGGCGATTGGATTTCTTCCAGACTGCCCGGAAATGTGTCGCGTGTTACATATAAAGCGATAGTCACTTTGGTAAGCGTAATTTTTATGGCTACATTTTTATGGTTCTCAGTAAAACTATGCTTGCAAACTACGGAATTATCAACAGTATTTCAAATCCCAAAATGGGTGATGTATGGCAGCATGCCCATTTCGGCTGTAATAATGTTGTCATATTCTGTAGCGCAGTTGGTAGGGAATATTAAGGAGTTTAAGAAAGGCAGTTAGGAGTTTGGAGTTTGGGTGAGGGCAACGGCAATCGCCCTAACGGGCTCCCCTCCAAGAGGAAAATAAAAATAAAAAAGCAGAGCGTGATTGGACGCTCTGCTTTTTTTATTTTACGGCTTCTCGCAAAGAGCGCAAGGGTTGAACCGCAAAGAGCGCAAAACGACTATATGCCTTTGTCTTTGCCGTTTTGCGCTCCTTGCGTGGTCGTTGCCTTTGTCGTTGAAAAATTTGCGCTCCTTGCGAGAAAGCCGTTAGTCGTTGTCTTTGTCGTTTTGTGCTTCTCGCGAGAAAGCAGTCCACCTCCAAAAATAGTAAAATGCCCCCCTTTGAAAAATTATATTGCCTTCATCGGCTTACAAAGGAGTTAAAACCAAATGGACATCATCAAAATTCGCGGCGCGCGCCAGCACAATCTTAAAAATATTGACTTGGACATTCCAAGAAATAAATTAGTTGTAATTACAGGGCTTTCAGGTTCGGGAAAATCCTCG
>JAISKX010000243.1 GCA_031260765.1 Endomicrobium sp.
AGACGACTTTTTTATTTATTTTGTCCTTTTCTTGATTGATTTTTAAATAATACATAGGAGAATATTTGACAGGACGAAATTTTATCGCCGTTTTTGATGTTTCTACCAAATGCGCAAATTGGAAATCTTCTCTTTGTATTTGAAAACTATTTATAGCAGACCATTGACTGAAAACTATAGGTTCATTATTGTCAACTCTGCAATATGTTAAAGCATCGCCACAAACTATGTTTTTGGATAAAATAAATTTAATTGTTTCCACTAAGGGTTGAAAGTCGGCATTTTTTAAAGATATATTTTCAGAAACAATTTTAAGTAGGCGCTTACGGCATTCTTGGACATTATCCTCTAAAATATCTATCCCATAAATTGACGATATGCTTATTACAATATAAAAATCAAAATCTGGAGGATTGCTTTTATATTTCTTTTTAACGCTCTCAAGTTTCCTTTTTAAAATTTCAGATAAAAAATTACCCGTCCCGCAAGCAGGCTCTAAAAAACGAGATTCTATCCGCATTGCTTCATTTTGAACGAGGTCAATCATTGAGGACACTTCTTTTTGAGAGGTAAAAACTTCCCCATGGTCATGAACCCGTTTCTTTGAAACAATTTGATTATTTGGCGGTATTGCCGTCTCCATTTTTTAGTCCTTTGAACAAATATGTTAAATTTAACCCCGATATAAATGTTTTGTGATTTTGGGCGAATGATTATTCGCCCCTACAAAATTTTCTTTGCTTCTTCAATAGAATATTTACAACCGCAATTTTGACATACAAATCACAAATCATCTTTTTCATTTTGTTGTCGCAAGGCGGCATTCAATACTTTTTATGCTTTTTGTTTTTTTTATAATATCCCCTTTTAAAAACCTCAAAATCTTGCTGAAGTTTTTTTATTTTCTCATCTTCTTGTTTTATTATTGCCTGATTGATTTCATAAAACGGCGAAAATTCACCGATCTGATTTCGTTTTCTATATTCTAAATCCCAAGCCTCTGCCTCTTTCAATTTTCTATCAATATACTCTTGACTGGTCTCATACCCGCAGTGTCCTCCAAAAATTACGGGGATAAACATAAAAAGTAAAAGCAAATAAATCAAAGCATACAACTCATCTTTTTTCATTTTACAGCCCCTTATTTGTTTTTGATGGTTATCTTTATTGAATTTTTCTTTTGCTATCGGTCTCCATAATTTTGTTCCGTCCAAAAACTGTTGCGATAAGCAAAATTAAAGTTATTAAGAATATCGCGCTATTGGGATATTCAAAACTTTTCTAATAATCGGAATATTTTGCGTTTCAAGCGTATGTCTGCCAGCGCCGAACAAATCCAATGCCTCGCCATTTAGAAAAAATACCGCCTCTTGTGATGCGTGGACTATCAATTGAGATGCTGTATTGAAATCCTCTGTGGGATGTTTCCAAATGAAAGTATTATTATCTCCCTCATACTTAATTACATCTGCTATTTTCATAAACTCTCCTTTTTGATTTTATTTTGATTTTTTATTTTAAAGAAAAAATCAAATTCCTTAATATCTATTTATCGCATTCCCCCTTTATTAGATTTGACTACTATGGATTTTTAAGGCATAAAAAAACGGCAATACCATTTTTGCTGGTATTACCGCTATAAATAAAAACAGCGATTATCTAAGCCATTGTCCTAACTCGGATAACCGCCGCTTATCCCGTTTCCGTGCGAGGAAACGGGATGAAGCGTGCGATTACTTGTGGAGGACAATGCGCCGTATGGGTTTTCACCCACCCAGCTCAACGCAGGCTCTCCCTGCGCTTCCAACAAATAATCTATTAAATTGTTTTACTGCTTTAACACATCAATCTTCAATTTCGTAAATCTCTTATTTTCAAATTTAAAAACTCCAAAGGAGTATATATTGGGATAGTAGATTTTTTATAGTCTTGCGTATTTCTTGTGATAATATAGTCTATTTTGTTCTGTATGCAGGTGAAATATTGAACTGCATCCTCAAAATCGTCAAATCCAGATTCCAGCGCTTTTTGTATCACAATATCGTCAACGCTCAACACATTTAAAATTAAACGCAATTTTTTTAAAAAAGATATCGTCGTTTCGGCGTCTTTCAGTTTTCTTTGTATGTAATATGTATTGGTAAATACAACTGAAGATGTAAAACCAAGATATTGCCCTGCCTCTATAAGATTTAACAATTTTATTGAATCCGTCAAGAAAGGCTCTCTTTTTATAGAAATGTCTAAAATGATGTCATTGTCTAAAAAGATTTTGTCCTTCATAGATATTTTTCCATTAAACTTTGAGTTAATATATCTTTGTAATTTGTGTCTTTATCAATTTCTATAATCCCAGCCAATTCTTTTGTTATTGGTTGCAATTTAACATCATCGCTGATTTTATTTAATGATATTGACGATAGATAACTTGCTACCAATTCCGAAACGCTCATTTGATTGTTTTTTGCATAAATCTCAGCATTTCTAACAATATCTTGAGACATATCTAAAGTTAATTTCATATTCATAAATTCC
>JAISKX010000247.1 GCA_031260765.1 Endomicrobium sp.
GGGTTCATTTGAAGGAATAGCGGATATGAAATGGAGCATAAGCGGCGGTATGCAGGATTATAATACGGAGCGCGTTGTGGAAATCGGCTCAAAAACATATAGTCCGCAAGGGACATTCCGAACAATAAGCATAAGAGGAGCAGGAGAAGCCGAGATAGAATTTATCGGCGATGAACATTTCCAAATAACTCCCGTCTTAGGCGTGCACGCCGCATAGATCATGACTGAAAAGATAGCAGAGACAGTCGGCGAGGAAGCGAATTTGCTAGTAAGCGAAGGAGCATATCCGAGATTGAGCGGAAGCGTTGGCTTGCGTATAAGGGGCGAAAATTATTCAAACAGATGGAATATATACATATACGGCGGCTATATAATGGTAGGCGCGCCTGATTACAGTTATGATATGCAATTTAAAGAGGCGCAAGATTTCGGCAAGATGAAGATAAGAGCAGGAGACGAGTCGCAAGCCTTTGCGGGATTGAGCGCAGGATATGAAAAAGACATCACCGCGAATTTCTCCCTATTTGCCAACGCAGACATAAAAGTAGACCCGAACAATGAAGAAAATAAAGTAAGCGGATACAGCGCAGTAGGCGGCATAAAAATAAAAATCGGCGCCAAAGCAATAGACACCACCCCAAAACCCGAGCCCAAACCAAAACCCGAGCCCAAACCAGAACCCGAGCCTGAACTAGAACCGACGCCCGCTCCCGAACCAGAGCCCGACTCCGAACAAACAGAGCCGGATTTTTCTTCAGTAGACAATTTAGATGAAGCGACGATGATAGCATTGCTTGAGCAATTACAAGGAACGGACGACAAGCAATTAGTGCAAGAAGCGCAAGAGCGCCGCAAGAATTTAAAACAATCATTCAGACTATCCGCCGCCACATTCAAAAGCGGCAGCGCAATATTATCCGACCAATCCAAGACCGACATAAAAAAGTTAGCTGAAAACTTAGAAGCCTATGATTATCAAAAAATCACAGTAGAAGGCCACACCGACTCCACCGGCAGAGAATCCAATAACAAAAGATTGTCATTACAAAGAGCCAAAGCCGTCTATGACCAGCTAATCCAACACGGCGGCTTACCCAAGAGCAAGCTGAGCTACATAGGATTCGGCTCCCTAATCCCCATATCCACCAACAAAACCGCAGTAGGCAAAGAACAAAACCGCAGAGTAGAAATTTTTGTAGAGTAGCCGTTTGTGCCGTTGCAGTTATCTACGGGGGCTTCGCTCACCCCCCTTCTCTTTCAGGACTTCCCCCGCAAGGGGGGCAGACAAAGAGCTTAATTGTAAATAAATCAAAAATTATAAATCGTTGTGGGGGAAGACAATGGCTATTTGATTTTAAAAATTTTGTGGAGTTGAGGCATTATTCGGACATTGGGGATTTGTTTTAATGTTGTTGTTTGGAATTTGTAGAGAGTTTTTAAAAGAGGTTTGCCGCGGTCTAATGAAGGTTGAAATATTAGAGGGATGTGTTTGTTGATTGTTTTTATGATTTTGGCTGATTGTTGGATTTCTGATAATTTTGTTGTTTTTGTGATTACTATTTTTACAAAAGCTTTTTTGCCTGATATTTTTAAAAATTGTTGATGTTCTTGCCAAAAATTCCTTCCGCAATGGCTTGCAAGTTTAAAATCCATAGAGATTGTATCGCAAAAATTTATTATCTTTTTCAATTCTTCAGGCAGCGTCCCATTTGTTTCAAGATAAATTGTCCAATCGCTTTCCGTATCCGTCATTGCGGGCTTGACCCGCAATCTCCGTCCTTTTTTTAGTTTCGGTAAAAAATCCTTCAAAAAATCGGCATATATAAGAGGCTCGCCGCCTGTTAGAGATATATTGCGGCATTTATGCTTTTTAGAAAGAGAGAGTATAGATTTTAATATTTCATCTGCATTCATTCTTTTTGTCTTGCTTGAGATTTTTCTTGACTTCGGCGTGTCGCAATAATTGCATTTGATATTGCAGCCTGCAAAGCGGACAAAGATTTGAGCAAGTCCTGCAAATAAAGCCTCGCCTTGATATGAAAAGAAAATTTCATCAATAGGAACGCAAAGCGTCTTCTTAAAGAGCGGGGTCATTTAAACCTGCCTCTTTAAAACCTTTGGCGCGTAATTTGCAAGAATCGCAAACTCCGCAAGGTTTTTTTAATCCATTATAACAAGACCAAGTGTATTGATATGGAACTTTGAGTTTATTTCCGAGTTTAATTATCTGAGCTTTTGAAAGATGGACGAGCGGAGCTTCAATTTTGATTTTGAGATTTAAGGATTTAATTAAAGCATTATAAGCTTTTATAAACTGCGGTCTGCAATCGGGATAGGCGCTGAAATCAAGAGAGTTTGCGCCGATAAAAATAGCGTCTGCTTTAATAGACTCTGCAAAGGAAAGACCATAGGAAAGAAAAATTGTATTGCGTCCGGGGACATAAGTTGAGGGGATAATTTCGTCAATGCGTCTATTTGCAGGGACTTTTTTATTTTTATTTGTGAGAACATCTTTTGACCAAGGAAGTTTTAGACGGGCTATTGAATATTCTGCTTTTGCAATTTTTGCTATTTTGATTGCGCTGTTTAACTCTCTTTTATGCCTCTGTCCATAATCAAATAAAAGACAATAACATTGAAAGCCTTTTGACTTTGCATAATAAAGGCAAGTTGTTGAATCTAAACCGCCGGAAAATAAGATGACTGATTTTTTCATTTGAAATTCCTTATATAAACGACCGCTTCGCGCACCCCCCTTTCCCTTCGGGACTTCCCCCGCAAGGGGGGCAGATAGCGAGTTGTTTTAATTTTTCACTATGGCGCTTGTTGTTTCGCTTTCCCAGACTTCTACTTCTGCGATTTTTGCATTTTTGCTTTGGACGCATTTTAATTCTTTAAAGATAAATGCGGCTATGTTTTCTGCTGTGGGATTTGTTTTGTTAAATGGGGCGATTTCATTTAGGCATTTATGGTCTAAATACAACATTATTTTATCCAATGCCGCTTTTATATCGGTAAAGTCCAAAAGCATACCCGTTTTGTCCAATTTTGAGCCGCTAAAAGCCGCCCTCACTTTCCAATTATGTCCGTGCAGGTTTTCGCATTTTCCTTTATACCCTCTTAAAAAATGCGCGCCTGCGAAAGTTTTTGTTGCTGATACTTGATATTTCATGATTGCTCCTTGTTCTTGTCTGTCTGCGCTAACAGAGATTGTCTGCGCTGATAGAGTTTGTCATTCTGCGCGAAGCCGCAGAATCTATACAATAAAATCTTTTTTCAACTTTGTCTTTACTACTAACAGCAACGGCTTGAACAACTGCATAAAATAGATTCTGCGACTTCGCGCAGAATGACAACACAACCAAAAGCGCACAATGACAAGCCCGACTTCGCGCAGAAAGATACTACAAACCCGCCTTTATTCCAAAATAACTTTTTTTACTTTTGGGATTTTTTGTTCAAAAAATATGCTGCCGAGTTTTTGGAATTTTTTGGGATTGTCGCTTGTGTAAAATGTTAAAACGGCGGGGCGGTTTTTGTTTGAAAACAAATTCCTTTCATTTAAAACTCTTTTAACTTCGCAAGAGACTGCATTAGCTGAATCAACAAGTTTTATGTTTTTGCCTATAACTTTTATTAAAGCGCTTTTCAGCAAAGGGTAATGAGTGCAGCCTAAAACCAAAGAATCTATTTTTTTGTCTATTAAAGGATTCAAATATATTTGAGCCGTTTCGTTTGCTATTTTTGTATTCGTCCAGCCTTCTTCTACTATTGGAACAAATAATGGACAGGCTTGCTGATAAACTGATGCGGATTTTGAAATTTTGTTTATAGCTTTTTTATATGAATTGCTTTCTATTGTTCCTTGAGTGCCTATTACGCCGATTTTATTTGTGATTGTAGCCGCAATTGCCGCTTTTGAGCCCGGCTCTATTACGCCGATAACTGGAATTTTTAGCATTTTTTTTATTGTAGGCAAAGCATGAGCTGTAGCTGTATTGCAGGCTATTATGAGCATTTTTATTTTTTTAGACACAAGAAATGCGGCTATGTTTTTTGAAAATCTAATCACAGTCTCTTGCGATTTTGACCCATAGGGAACATGGGCGCTGTCGCCGAAATAAATAAGATTTTCATAAGGCAAAGCTTTATTGACGGCAGACATCACAGTAAGCCCGCCGAAACCTGAATCAAATAAGCCTATGGGATTGTTATTCATAATTTACTCCGATTAAATCGTTCCAAACAACCTGTCGCCGGCATCGCCGAGTCCCGGGACTATATAGCCTTTTTCATTTAATTTCTCGTCTAATACCGCTGTGTATATCGGGATTTCTGGATGAGTTTCGTATAAGCGGTTGACGCCTTCGGGGGCTGCTACTAAACACAATAATTTTATATTTGAACATCCTGAGGCTTGTAATTTGTCTAAGGCGGCTGAGACGCTTCCGCCTGTGGCAAGCATTGGGTCTATTAAAATCACATCCATATTGTTTGCGTCTTTAGGGATTTTGAAATAATAGGTATTGGGCTCAAGCGTCTTTTCATCTCGGTAAATGCCTATATGCCCGACTTTTGCAGAAGGCACTAAATTTAAAATTCCATCAACCATTCCTATGCCGGCTCTAAGTATCGGAACTAAAAGCATTTGATGATTATAGACTTCGCACTCCGCTATGCCGACCGGCGTTTCAACTTTCTTTTCAATAAGGGGAATGTCTTTTGTGATTTCATAAGCCATAAGCATAGCCACTTCATTGACGAGAGATTTGAATTTCGGCGACGGCGTGAACTTATCTCTTATGCTTGCTAATTTATCCTTTATTAAAGGATGAGATACGATGTGAAGATTATTGTGTTTTGTTTGCATAATGCCTCCTATAATGATGATAGTTATTTTATGCCTTTGCTTCTTTCGGAATTATTATGTTTAGAATAATACCTACTATAGCCGAAAGACCTATGCCGCTTAATATAAATGTGTCTGTTAAATGAACTTGTAAATCGCCTATGCCGCAAGTCAAAATCAAAGCGGTTATAATTAAATTGCGGGGTTTTGTTAAATCAACTTTGCCTTCTATCATTGAATTTAATCCTACAGAGGCTATTATTCCAAATAATAGCATCATAATACCGCCCATCACAGGAGCGGGTATTGTAGAAAGCAAAGCGTTTAGTTTTCCGCAAAAAGCCAAAATAATTGCTGTGATTGCCGCTATGCGCATATAAAGAGGATTGAAAGCTTTTGTCAGCGCTATCGCGCCTGTGACTTCGGAATATGTCGTGCTTGGAGGACCGCCTGCTAAAGTTGCAAACATAGTTCCTATTCCGTCGCCGAGAAGAGTTCTATGAAGTCCGGGATTTTTTAAAAAATCTTTGCCTGTGACTGAAGATATGACGATAATATCGCCTATATGCTCCACCGCCGGCGCAATAGCGACTGGAACTATAAATAAGATTGCCGCCAAATCAAAAGAAGGCATGGCATATTTGCCTGCGGCTATAGCGGCAGTCCATGGTATTTGAAACCAAGAAGCGGCTGCGACAGGCGCAAAGTCCACTCTGCCGATAATCAAACAAAAAACATAACCGACAAAAACAGCCACTAAAATAGAGATGAGTTTTAAAAAGTTTTTGCCCCATATATTTATGGCTATGGCTACTGCAAGAGAAATCAGAGCGGCTATAAGAGCAATCATTTCAAAACCGTTTCCAAAAGTCACAGCGCTTCCTGTGGCGACTGGAGCGAGTTTTAAACCTATTACTACGATGACTGGTCCGGTGACAACTCTCGGAAGGAATTTGTCTAAAAAATTTAAACCCCAAATTCTAAAACATAAAGCCATAATGCAAAATACTAAACCGCTCATCGCGAGAGCGCCGAGAGTCGCGCTTACTCCATACAAGCCTATACCCTCTTTGATAGGGGCGATAAAAGCGAAAGAGCTTCCAAGAAAGATAGGAACTATAGCCTTTGTGACGCCTTGAAAAATAAGCGTAGCTATACCGGCTGCAAATAATGCTAATGCAGGGTCTAACCCTGTCAATAGCGGAACTAAAACAAGAGCGCCGAATGCCACGCATAACATTTGAGCGCCTACTGCAACAGTCTTAATCATAAAAATCTCCTTTTGTGTTTTTTCCCTCTCCTACGGGAGAGGGTGTCCGCCTTCGCTACGCTACGGCGTGACAGGCAAGCGGCGCAGAGCGCCTTTTTTATTTTTTTGCTTGCCTGTTTTTTCTTGCGAAATAACGCACTATTCCTTCATAGACTGAATCGGCTACCAAGATTTGAAAAGCTCTTGTTCTGAGTTTTGCCTCTTGAGAATAGTTGCTTATAAAAGCTGATTCCACTAAAACCGCCGGCATTTCTGCGCCGCGCAAAACATAAAAGCCGGCTTGTTTTACTCCTCTGTTTTGAATTTTAAGCCTCTTGGGCGTTTCTGCGGCTATGAAACCGGAAAGTTCGGCTGACTCATTTATGTATTCGTTTAAAGTCATAGACCAAAACATTTTTTGAAGGGCGCTTGTTTCTTTTATGCTTTTACCTTCAAGCTCTATGACGGAGTTTTCTAAATTTTCTGTCGCTAAAGCTTGAGGGTCTGTGGCTTTTTCTGATAAAAAATATATTTCAAAACCGTCCACGCTTCTATTGATATTGGCATTGCAATGTATGGATATGAATAAGTCGGCGTGAAGTTTATTTGCAATCTCTGCGCGCGTTCCCAAAGGGATAAATCTGTCGTCAGACCTTGTTAAAATCGTTCTATATCCGCCGTCTTCGTCTAATATTTTTTTTAATTCATAGGCTATGGCTAAAACAATGTCTTTTTCATTTGTCCCGCCGGCGCCTATTGCTCCAGGATCCTGTCCTCCGTGTCCGGGGTCTATTACTATTATTTTTCTTTCGCCGGGTTTTCTATTTGTGTTTTTAAAAGAGCCTGCGTTTGCATCTTGGACTATGTCATAATTGTTAGCGACATTGGAAATAGATTCGGATTGTGAAAATAGGCTGACAAAATCTTCCGCGCCTCTCCTATCGTCGCTTCTTGAACTTAGTATTTTGGCAGAACCCAAAGATTGAGAAGGTATGAGAAATGCGCTGACATCTTCATATTCTCCCGCTTTGAGATTTGAATTTTCAGATGAATAAGCGGTTGTAATGTCTATGGGCTCTTTATGCTCTATGAGAATTGAGATTCTGTCGGGTTTTGAAAGGCGGGCAGTTTTTATCGTTTTGGGCGTTTGAGACAAATTTATTTTTACAGAAGCAAGGCGTCCGCCGTCTTCATAGATTATATCTTTGACCACGCCGTTTGCCACATTGATGCGTTCATTTTTTGTTTTGCCGCGCATGATGTTTAAAAGGAAAGCATTTGTTGTTTTTGAAATACTATACGGCAGAGGTTCAGTCAGATGAATTACTATTTGAGTGTTTTCGGCTCTTGTGAAATATCTCGCGGGAGCGATATTTAGATGATGGTCTATTGCAAGGACTAAATTTCTATCATCCCACTTAGAATCAGCTTGAGAAATTTCCGAAAATTCTTTAAAGTTCAAAATATCAGCCGAGACGAAAATATCATTGCCTATTAGACGCGAGGGGGTTTCAAGTTTTTTGCGCTTTTTGTCAAGATATACTGAATTATCGTCTATTTTTATGTCAATTTTTTTATTGTTGACATAAAGGCTTGCTATAGCGCTAATCGGTTTCCATTCTAAAAAAGCTCCATATAGAAAAGCTATGTCTCTTAAAGACAAAACAGATGAATAGCCTAAATTTATAACTGAGATAGTATTTGAGATTTTTACTCCGTCCACGATAATGGTTGCTTGACT
>JAISKX010000124.1 GCA_031260765.1 Endomicrobium sp.
AAGCCGAAGATAAAGCCGACGCGTCGGATATAGGAATAGGGATATATGGCGGCAGTTTTATGGATTTGATGAATATAAGATGGACAATAAGGGGCGGAATGCAAGAATACAAGACAGAGAGGCATATAAACATAAATGGACAATCTTATGCTCCGCAAGGCAAGTTTGACACTTATAGCATTAGGAGCAATGTTGAGTTAGAGTTTAATTTATTTGAGAATGATAGAGCTATAAATTTAACTCCATTCATAGGAATGAACGGGGGATATGTAATCAATAAAGATATAGAAGAGACAGGCGGCGGAGTAGCAAATCTAATAGTAAAAGCTGACAACAATCTTCGTTTGACGGCGGTTGCAGGAATAAGATTGCAAGGCGATATTGCAAAGACAAAATGGCGCATAGATTTCAGCGGCGGATATATCATAGACGGGGGAGATGATTTGACTTATGATGTTTTATTTAAAGAGGCGCAAGAATACGGGGCGATGAAAATCAGAGCCGTGCACGAAGCGCAAGAATATGCTTCAGGATTATTCGTTTTAGAAAAAGAAATCACAGATGCAGTTTCGCTATACGGCAGAGCGGGAATAGAATTATCTCTTGATAGGAAAGAGGATATTGTGACGGGCTATAATGCAGGATTAGGGTTGAGTATAAAATTCGGGGCAAAGATGACTCAAGAAGAATTAGACGAGCAGTTAAGGAGAGAAAAAGAAAAGAGAGACAAATTGTTAAAAGAAGCAGAAGACAAGCAAGCGCGCGAAGCTACAAAAAGAGCGCAAGAAATAGCGGCTCTTGCGGAAGCTGAAGCCTTAACAGCCGAAGAGGCAGCTCGTAGAGCCGAAGCGGAAAGATTAGCGGCAGAGGGGAAACTCTCTATAGAAGAGCCGGAACAATTTGCGCCCATAGAAGACTCCGAGAAAATAAATCAAAATAGAATTTCTGTTGAAGAAACCGAGACAGCGGAGATATTGAAACAAGAAAATATGCCAAGTCAAATAAGCGAAGAGGAAAAAGAGATGATAGACAAAGCAAATGAGAGGCGTTCAACGCTGAAGCAAACTTTTAAATTGTCAGCCGCAACATTTAAAAGCGGCAGCGCCGCTCTAACGCCTCAATCTAAAGCCGACATCAAAAAAATAGCGCAAACATTAAAGAAATATGAATTTAAAACTTTGACAGTGGAAGGGCATACAGACTCTTCAGGCAGAGTGAACGAAAATAAAGAAATATCCCGCAAAAGAGCGAGTGTGGTAATGGATGAATTAGCGGCGAATGGAATTCCGATAGAAAAAATGAAATCTGAAGGTTTCGGCTCCCTAATGCCCATCGCCCCCAATGACACTCCATTGGGCAAAGAAATGAACAGAAGAGTAGAAATTTTTGTTGAATAAATTATGAAAAAAAGACTTGACATTTTATTGGTTGAGAAAGATTTGGCTCCGACGCGCGCTAAGGCTCAGGCTTTTATTATGGGCGGCAGCGTTTTTATAGACGATGAAGTTTGCTATAAAGCCTCGCAAATTGTTGACGATGAAAACACTTCAATAGAAGTAAAAAATATCAATCCTTTTGTCTCCCGTGGCGGTCTCAAATTGCAATCGGCTCTTGATGTTTTAAAAATCTCAGTCAAAAATTTTATTTGTCTTGACATCGGCGCTTCCACAGGCGGTTTTACAGATTGTTTATTGCAAAGCGGCGCAATTAAAGTTTATGCCGTAGATGTGGGATATGGTCAATTGCATTATAAATTGCGCAAAGACCCAAGGGTCATAAATATAGAAAAAGTAAATTTCAGATATTTTGATAATTCCCTTATAAAAGACTATATAGATTTTGCAACAATAGATGTCTCCTTCATCTCCCTTGAAAAAATTTTACCCATAACTTATGCAAATATCAAAAACGGCGCTTCAGTTCTTGCTATGGTAAAACCCCAATTTGAATTACAGCCCAATGAAATCAAAAAAGGCGTAGTGAGAGATGAAAAGTTAAGGCAAAAAGCAATTGATAAAATCAAAAAAGCCGCTCAAGATTTGAAATTTGAAATAATAGGCGAAGCCGATTCAGCCTTAAAAGGACCAAAAGGGACCTTAGAACATTTTTTATATTTCAAGAAGTAATTTTTTGAATGTAAAGAGGGAATTTAATTGTATGAAAGCATATGAGTGATGAAGATTTTAATTGATATATCTTTTTAGTATAGTGTATTATAAATTTACATATAGAGAGGACAAAATGGCAGATTACAATTACAAAGAGATTGAAAAGAAGTGGCAGAAAGAGTGGGCGGACAAAAAGGTTTTTAAAAGCGAGATTGATAAGACGGGACAAAAAGAAAAATTTTATTGTCTTGAAATGTTGCCTTATCCGTCGGGCGCGCTCCACATGGGGCATGTCCGCAATTACAGCATAGGCGATGTTCTTTCCCGTTATCACAAAATGAACGGCAAAAATGTTTTGCATCCTATGGGATGGGACGCTTTTGGGCTTCCAGCGGAAAATGCCGCAATCAAAAACAAAATTCATCCCGCCAAATGGACAAAACAAAATATAGCTGTGATGAGAGAACAGCTCAAATCTTTGGGGATTTCCTATGATTGGGATAGAGAGATAGCGTCTTGCGACCCAGAATATTATAAGTGGAATCAATGGTTTTTTATAAAGATGTGGGAAAAAGGTCTCGTGTTTAGAAAGACGGCGAATGTCAATTGGTGCCCGACTTGTCAGACGGTTTTGGCAAATGAGCAAGTTTCAGAAGGCGTTTGCTGGCGCTGTAAAAACATCACAGAGCATAGGGATTTAGAGCAATGGTTTATCAAAATCACAGATTATTCCGACCAATTGCTTGATGGTCATCAACAATTATCGGACGGTCATTGGTCTGAGCAAGTGCTTTCTATGCAGAGAAATTGGATAGGCAAATCTTTCGGCGCTCAGGTTAATTTCAAAATCAAAGGGCTTGCTCAAGATTTAACTGTCTTTACCACACGCCCCGACACTCTTTTCGGCGCAACATTTATGGTTGTCGCTCCCGAGCATAAAATTATCAATGAATTAAAAGACAAAATCTCAAATTGGGAGGAAGTATCCAAATACATTGTAGAAGCAGGCGCAAAATCCAATATAGAGCGCTCACAAAGCAAAGAAAAAACGGGAGTGGAACTCAAAGGCATCAAAGCTATCAATCCCGTCAATAAAAAAGAAATTCCGATTTTTATAGCTGATTATGTTTTAACTGATTACGGCACAGGCGCGATTATGGCAGTTCCCGCGCACGACCAAAGGGATTGGGATTTCGCCAAAAAATTCGCCATACCTATCATAGAAGTAATCCACGGCGAAAAATCCGATATAGAACATAAAGCTTTTGAAGAAGAGGGAGTGATGGTCAATTCCGAACAATTCAACGGCGTCAAGTCCGGCGAGGCTTTGCAAATAGTAATTAAATGGATAGAAAAAGAGGGTTTTGGAAAAAAGACTATCAATTATAAATTCAGAGATTGGCTTATTTCCCGTCAGAGATATTGGGGAACTCCTATACCTATGATACATTGTCCAAAATGCGGCATAGTTCCCGCGCCTCTTTCGGATTTGCCCATCAAACTGCCTGAAGATGTGGAGTTCACAGGCGAGGGGGAATCTCCTTTAAAAACTCATAAAGCTTTTGTCAATACAAAATGTCCCAAATGCGGCGCCGACGCTAAAAGAGAAACCGACACTATGGACACTTTTGTGGACTCGTCTTGGTATTTTATCCGCTATTGCGACGCTCATAATGACAAAGAGCCTTTTAATATAGACGCAGTCAATTATTGGATGCCCGCCAATCAATACATCGGCGGCATAGAGCATGCTTGTATGCACTTGATATATGCAAGATTTTGGCACAAGTTTTTGCGCGATATAGGAATGTTGAAGTCCGACGAACCTTTTACCAATCTTTTGACTCAAGGCATGGTAACTTTGAACGGCAGCGTAATGTCTAAATCAAAAGGCAATGTTGTAAGTCCCGAAGAAATAATAAACAAATACGGCGCGGACACAGCGAGGCTTTTTATATTATTTGCCGCCCCTCCTCAGAAACAGCTTGATTGGTCAACCGACGGCGTGGACGGCTGCTGGAGATTTGTCAACAGAATTTGGAGATTGCAGGATTTAATAAATATTAAGTCTGATACAGCGGCAAATCAAAAAGACAAAGACTCTCTTTTGAGAAGCGCTCATCAAACAATCAAAAAAGTCCGCCAAGACATAGAGAAAAAACTGCAATTTAACACAGCCATTTCTTCTATTATGGAATTGGTCAACGCTCTTTATGCCTATAAATTCCATTCCAATGACGACGGTATTTCAAAAGAAGTTTATAAAATAGCGGTTCTTTTAATGTCTCCTTTCACCCCGCATTTAAGCGAGGAGATTTGGCATAATTTGGGCAATAAATCTTTTGTATCTTGCGAGTCTTTCCCAAATTTTGACGAGAACAAAATAAAAGAAGACGCAATTGAAATCCCCGTCCAAATCAACGGCAAAGTGAGAGGCAGAGCAATAATCAGCGTTGATGCAAGCGAAGAAGAAGTAAAAGAAATTATTGATTCCGATGAAAAAATCCAAAAGAATCTTGAAGGTAAAAAGATAATAAAATTTATCTATGTCAAAAATAAAATCGCTACCCTCGTAGTGAAATAAA
>JAISKX010000150.1 GCA_031260765.1 Endomicrobium sp.
TTTTGAACAAGAAGTGATTGCTTGCACTAAGGCTATTAAAGCTTTTTTGCCTAAGGTTGATGTAGCCATAGAGCTTGGCGGAGAAGATGCGAAAATCACTTTTTTTGACGATTCTTCCATAGACCAAAGGATGAATGAAACTTGCGCAGGCGGCACGGGCGCTTTTATAGACCAAATGGCGCAAACGCTTAAAACAGACGCCGCAGGCATAAATGAACTTGCCAAAAACTATAAAACTGTTTATCCAATAGCGGCTCGCTGCGGAGTTTTTGCTAAAACCGATATTATGCCTTTGTTAAATGAAGGCGCGGCAAAAGAAGATATCGCCGCAAGCATTTTGCAGGCTGTTGTAAATCAAACCATAGGCGGTCTTGCCCGCGGGCGCTCTATTAAAGGCAATGTCGCTTTCTTAGGCGGTCCTTTATTTTTCTTATCGGAACTCAGAGCGGCTTTTATCAAATCTTTAAATCTCACGCCTGAAACAACATTTTTCCCGCAAAACGCTCATTTCTTTGTGGCTTTTGGGGCGGCTTTTTTGTCCGACAATAAAGAAAATTCAAATTCCGATAATGCAAAAACATCTCATATTATCACCCTTAAACAATTAAAAGAAAGATTCCAAAATCTAAAAGAACAAAATATCAGCCAAAGCCAAAACTCTCTTGACCCGCTTTTTAAAGATACGGCAGATTTCAACGCTTTTTTAGAAAGGCATAATAAAAATGCGGCAAAAAGAATTGAACTTGAAAGCGTCAAAGGCGGCTTGTTTTTGGGAATAGACGCAGGCTCTACCACTACAAAAGCGGCGCTCATCACAAAAAATAAAGAAATAGCATATAGTCATTATGGTTCTAACAATGGAAATCCATTGCAAAGCGTGATAGATGTTTTAAAAGACATATATTCTAAATTGCCTTTTGACGCCCGCATAGAAGGCTCTTGTGTTACAGGTTATGGCGAAGCTTTGGTAAGGGCGGCTTTGAATTTTGATTGCGGCGAAGTGGAAACCATAGCTCATTATAAGGCGGCGTATTATTTCAATCCCGATGTGTCTTTCATCTTAGACATAGGCGGACAAGATATGAAATGTATATATGTAAAAAACGGGCTTATAGATAAAATTGTCTTAAATGAAGCTTGCTCTTCAGGCTGCGGGTCTTTTATACAGAATTTTGCTCAATCTCTAAATTATAGTGTGGCAGACTTTGCCGCTCTTGCCATTAAAGCCCAAAAGCCTGTGGATTTGGGCTCGCGCTGCACGGTTTTTATGAATTCTAAAATCAAACAAGCTCAAAAAGAAGGGGCAAGCGCGGGAGATATAAGCGCCGGCTTGGATTATTCAGTAATAAAAAACGCTCTATATAAGGTAATTAAAATTTCAAGCCCTGAGGAATTAGGACAAAATATAGTGGTGCAAGGCGGGACATTTTTTAATAACGGCGTCTTGCGCGCGGCTGAAATTCTGTTAGGCGCTAATGTTTCCCGCCCGGATATTGCAGGTCTTATGGGCGCATTTGGAGCGGGCATTATCGCCTTGCAAAATAAACCCTCTATGAGCGCTCTCATATCAAAAGAGCAGCTTGCGGAGTTTTCATATAAAATGAGAAACACGCGCTGCAAAGGATGCGAAAACAAATGTCTTTTAAACATAGCTGTCTTTCCCGATGGCAAAACTTTTATCTCCGGCAATAGATGCGAGAATGCCCTTAAAGATAAAAAAATAAGCTCTTTTTCTTTCAATATGTTTGATTATAAATACAAAAGACTTTTTGATTTTTATAAACCGCTCCCTCTTGAAAAAGCAAAAAGAGGCGAAATCGGCATACCCCGCGCTTTGAATATGTATGAGAATTATCCTTTTTGGTTTGAATTTTGGACATCTTTGGGCTTTAAGGTTGTATTGTCCGACCCGTCTTCTAATGCGCTTTTTAACGATGGGCTTGAAAGCATACCCTCTCAAACTGTGTGTTTCCCCGCCAAAATGGTTCATGGGCATATAGAAAATCTCATCAAAAAAGGCGTTAAAACAATTTTTTATCCCTGCATACCTTTTGAAGTAAAAGAGTTCAAAGATGCAGACAATCATTATAATTGTCCTATCGTAGGCAGCTATCCTGAAGTAATCCGTTTGAATATGAATGTTTTAGAAGAAAAAGGCATAAAATTCTTACAGCCCTTTTTGCCTTTTGATAATGTTAAGAGGCTTATTTTTAGATTACATCAAGAACTCAAAGAATACAAAATCACAAAAAAAGAATTATTGTTGGCTGTTTTAAAAGCGCGCGCTTCGCTTAGCCTTTTTAAAAAAGACATAAGAAGACTCGGCGCTAAATACATAAAAGAGATTAAAAAAACAGGCGCGCCCGCTATTATACTTGCAGGCAGACCCTATCATATAGACCCTGCGATAAATCACGGTATTGCAGACTTAATCGCCTCGCAGGGAATTCTTGTTTTAAGCGAAGACTCTGTCGCTCATCTGTCGGGAACTTTGCCGCAAATCAATTTTGTTGACCAATGGATGTATCATTCCCGTCTTTACAGAGCTGCAAATCTCGCGGCGAAAATGGACAGCGTAGAGCTTGTTCAACTCAATTCTTTCGGATGCGGGCTTGACGCTATCACCACAGAACAAACTGAAGAGATTTTATCTAAGTCAGGCAAAATTTATACGGTTTTAAAAATAGACGAGGGAGCAAATCTCGGCGCTGTCAGAATTAGAATCCGCTCTCTTCTTGCCGCAATAAAAGATAGGAAAGGGTTAAGGAAGTTCCACGCCCTTTTTAGCGGAACAAAATTCGCGCCTTTTACAAAAGAAATGCAAAACTCTCACACTATTTTGTGCCCTCAGATGTCGCCTATACATTTCGGGCTTGCCGGCTCAATAATGCGCAAACACGGAATAAATCTTGAAGTCTTGCCGACAGTGAGCAAAGCCGACATTGAAGAGGGTTTGAGATATGTCAACAATGACGCTTGCTATCCGACTATTGTTGTGGTTGGGCAATTGATTAATGCTTTAAAATCAGGCAAATACGATTTGGCAAAAACCGCTTTGATTATTTCTCAGACAGGCGGCGGATGCCGCGCCACAAATTATGCGGGCTTTTTAAGAAAAGCCGCGCAAAAAGCGGGCTTTGACAATATACCAATAATCGCTTTGGGAGTTACAAATTCCACAGCAAGCAGTCCTATAGATTTCACTTTTGGTCTTATAAAAGACTGCACTATGGTTTTGCTTTTCGGCGATTTGCTTATGCGGGTTTCAAACCGCATCCGCCCCTATGAGATAAACACAGGACAAACCGACGCTCTGCTTGAAAAATGGTTAGTCCGCCTATCAGACAGCATCAGAAAAATATATTTTTGGGAATTTAAGCGGACTGCCTCAAAAATCATAAAAGAATTTGACGAAATCCCAATGAAAAAAATCCAAAAGCCCCGCGTGGGAGTAGTCGGCGAGATTTTGGTTAAATTTCATCCTGATGCAAATAATAATCTTGTAAAAGTTTTGGAAAAAGAAGGCGCAGAAGCCATAGTCCCTGATATGACTGATTTTTTAATATATTGTCTTTTAGACGATGTATTCAAGCACAAATATCTCGCAGGCAATTATAAAACGAGGCTTATATCTTGGCTTGCTATGCGTTTTATTGAAGGCAGGCGTTCAGCAATCAGGCATGCTTTAAAGAAGAGCAAACATTTCTCATCATATCAAAGGACAAAAGAGTTAGCGGACAAAGTCTCATCAATAATTTCCGTATGCAATCAAACGGGCGAAGGCTGGCTTTTGACAGCCGAGATGTTGGAATTGATAGAAGACGGCGTCAACAATATAGTATGCGTTCAACCTTTCGGATGCCTCCCCAATCACATAACGGGCAAAGGCGTGATGAAAGAATTAAAACGCCGCCATCCCGCCGTAAATATTGCAGCCATTGACTATGACCCCGGCGCCAGCGAAACAAATCAAATCAACCGCATAAAATTGATGATGTCTGTAGCCAAAACCGCTCAAAAAGCGGAAATCAAATACAGAAAATCCCTTCTAAAAACCCCTCAAATAAAACCGATGGGCATATAAGAACCTTTTTTGCTTTTGCATATTGTTTTTGTTAAAATCCGCATCCCACCCAAAAAAAACGGCGTTCAATATATTTTAAAGAGGTGTATCTATGCAAGCTATCATTATGGCAGGCGGATTCGGAACAAGACTTAGACCCATCACATGCAATACCCCAAAACCTATGGCTCCAGTGGCAAACAAACCGATGTTGGAGCACATCGTCAACCTTCTAAAGCAGCACAAAATCAATGATTTAACTATGTTATTGTATTATCAACCTGATGTAATCAAAGATTATTTTAAAGATGGAAAGAAATTTGATGTAAAAACGGCATATCTGCGCCCAGAATCTGATTTGGGAACGGCTGGCAGCGTGAAATTTTCCCAAGACAAAATCAAAGATACTTTTATAGTGATTTCCGGCGATGTTTTGACTGACTTTGATTTGACTGCGGCTATAGAATTTCACAAAAGAAAAAAGGCTATAGCCACTATGGTTTTGACAAGAGTGGCAAATCCGCTTCAATTTGGAGTGGTAATCACAGACCAGCACGGCAAGATTGAAAGATTTTTAGAAAAACCTTCTTGGGGAGAAGTTTTTTCCGATACTATCAATACAGGCATTTATATTTTAGACCCAAAAGTGTTTAACTATATGCCCAAAGATAAATCTTTTGATTTCTCAAAGGATTTGTTCCCGCTATTGTTAAAAGAAAAGAAGCCTCTTTACGGTTATATAGCCGAAGGTTATTGGAGAGATATAGGCAATCATGACGAGTATAGATTTGCCCATTACGATATTCTTGACGGCAATGTCGCAATAGAATCGGGCGGCAAAAAAATCAAAATCGGCGGTAAAGATATTATAGTAGGCGAAAATGTTGAAATAGGAAAAGCCGTTGATATAGACAGCAATGTCATCTTGGGCGACAATGTCAAAATCAAAAACGGCGCAAAAATATCCCGCTCTGTGATAGGCTCTAATGTGACAATAGGCGAAGGCGCGGAAGTTGTGGGGGCTATTGTTTGGGACAATGTCTCAATCGGCGCTAATGCGAGGCTTAAAGAAAATGTTATAGGACGGCGCACAAGCATAGGCGATAGAAGCGCGGTGCAAGTCGGCACTATTATATCCGACGATTGCATAATAAAATCCGACGCAATAGTAAAACCGAATTTAAGAATATGGCCCCACAAAGTTATAGAAACGGGTGCAATACTTTCCAGCTCTTTGGTATGGGGCGAAAAATGGAATAAGGCTCTTTTTAACGCCACAGGAATTACAGGTTTAGGCAATGTGGAAATCACTCCTGAATTTGCGGCGAAAATCGGCTCTGCTTACGGCGCTTATATAGGAAAGGGCGCTTATATCATAACTTCAAGAGATACTCATTATGCCACGAGAATGATAAAAAGGGCTTTTGTGACAGGACTTTTATCCGCAGGCGTTAAAGTCGGCGATTTAGGCACTTCGCCGGTTCCTGTGACAAGATATGAAGTAGGCAATGAGGGCGAGGCAGGCGGCGTGCATATAAGACAATCTCCGCTTGACGGTCTTATGATAGATATAAAATTTTTCAATGCAAACGGCAGAGATATTTCTCTAAATCAAGAAAAAGCCATAGAGCAATTGTTTTTTAGAGAGGATTTTAAAAGAGCGAATATGGATGAAGTCGGGGAGATTACTGTTCCGTCAAGGGCTGTGGAATATTATAAAACGGGTTATCTAAATACTATCAATAAAGAATTGCTCCGCAATGCTAAACATCAAATAGTGATAGATTACTCTTATTCTTCCGCTTCTGTAATTTTTCCGTCAATACTTGGAGAACTCAGCATAGATGTTGTGGCTTTAAACGCCCACACAAAAACGACGGGCTTGATAAAGACGACTGAGGAATTTAACAATTCCCTCTCTCAATTGTCGCACATAGTCACAACTCTAAAATCCACAGCGGGTTTTTTGATAGACAATGGAGCGGAAAAAGTATTTTTGATAGACGAGAAAGGCAGCATAATCAATAATGATGCGGCGATGTTTATAGCCGCATATTTGGCTATGAAAGCAAATAAAACAAAGGACGCGGTTATAGCAGTGCCTGTTTATGCTTCCTCAACGATAGAAAAAATTGCGGCAAAATTTAAAGTGAAAGTAAAAAGAACGGGGACAAGTCCGAGAAGCATTATAGACGCTTCTATCAATGAAAAAGTGATTTTTGTCGGAGACAGTTCCGGCGGTTTTATTTTCCCCGAATTTCAAAACACTTTTGACGCTATGTATGCTATAGGCAAAATTGTAGAAATGTTAATTCAAGCAAAAACGAGTTTGAGCCAAATCAAAAAAGATTTGCCGAAATTCAGCGTTTTGCACAAATCCGTTCCTTGTTCTTGGGACAAAAAAGGACAAGTGATGCGCAAGGCTATAGAGCATACTTCCGGCAAAAAACATGAATTGATAGACGGAGTAAAACTTTACTTCAAAGAAGATTGGGTTCTTTTAATCCCAGACCCAGACGGCGCGGTATTCCATATTTGGGCTGAAACAAAAAATCCCGCAAACGCCCCAAAACTATTAGAAACCTACGCCGCAAAAATAAAAAAGTGGCAGGAATAATAGCCCTTTATAAAAACACCTCTCCATTATCAGGGAGAGGTCGGCAAGACAAAGTCTTGACGGGTGAGGGCGGAACGCAAAGCGGCAGTTCTCGTTGTCTTTTTACCGACTTTTTGATATTATCTCGTCAATCAAGACAAATCATTATATTGATTTAAGCGGATAAACAACTAAATTTTGAGGAATATTATGAATGACAAAATGAACAATCTTGTTCAAGAATTAAAAGAAAATTTACAAAATTCCTTTGAAGATTTTGAAGGCTTGTATGTCTATGGCTCACAAGTCAATGGAACGCCCAATAAAGACAGCGATATTGATATTGTTGCAATTGTGGACGCCCCAGACAGAGAAAAAAGACGCTATATTTGGGGCGTTTTATCCGATTTAGATTATAAATATGATGTCGTTATAGATTTACATCCAATGACAAGGCAGGAATTAGAGAAAAATTATATATTTCATAATGAAGTTGTAAATAAGGGAGTATTTTATGCTGCCGCATAAGGATGATTTAAAAAATATTGCTATTGAAAAATCGGACACAGCATTGAAATCGGCGGAAATCAATATTGAAAACAATATGCTTGAAACCGCTCTTAATAGAATTTACTATTCAATTTTTTATATCGTTTCAGCATTAGCATACAAACACGATTTTTCCACTTCAAAACATTCCCGCCTTATGGGGTGGTTTAATCAAAAATTTGTTCACGAAGACAAGATTTTTTCACAAGAAATTGCTAAAACCTATGGCGACGCTTTTGAATATCGTCAAAAAAGCGATTACAATTTCTTATATGTTCCAACAGTTCAAGAAGTAAAACATATATTGGCAGATGTTAAGGAATTTATTGAGAATATCAAAAAGGTTATATAAGAAATAATGAGATATTTACAAGCAAAACAGCAAAGACAAACGGCTCTTTTAGCATTCATTTGTAAGATAAGGTATCAATTGGACAGAGTTTGCCGCCTTGCTGTCGGATACGAGGACATTCGGGGCTAATTTTTTTGGCGGGTTGCGAACTTGCTATTTATAAAAGATTTTAAAGGTAGGACGCTTCGAACAACGCAACCCTAATAGTCCAAAAAAATTAGCCCCTCATAGACGCGTCCTCTGATTGTATCCGACAGCAAGGCGGCAAACTCTATGGTCGGTGCGGTCAATCAGTGGGGGGAGAGGCAAAGGCAATGTAAAATAGTCCATAGTCTTATAAAGGTTCGCAAAGCGAACAAAGAAATTTTGATGATATTGTTGCTCAAATAGATATTATGCACGAAATAATATCTATCTTAGATAAAAAAATATAAAGCGCATTTTAAAAAAGGAGGTTTTTATGCCCAGTAAAGAACTGATGAATACATTATCGTCTATCAAGACGAGTGTTTTTGAGTCAAATGCCCATACAACTCAACACAGATTGTTTGGTTTTATTACTACAAACATAAGGAGTATTCGCACTATTGCTAAATATATAGAAGAACTATTTCCGAAGTATATAAAGCGAAAAGAAAATTTAGAAGACTGGGAAAATTGGGCGACAAATCCTAAAATTCTTAAAAAACACAAACAAAAATTTTTGAGGCTTGAAATAGCGAGAATTTTGTTTAGAAAAATTAAAGATACGCCTGAGTTGAATAATATAGGAGAGAAACTTTATAGAATTTCGCGGGATTATAACGAAAATCATCTAATATTCATTTTAACTTTATATCTTTTGAGCGGCAGGTATTTTGATACGGATAATCAGCCTTTGGTTGAGATAGAAAAAATAGTTTCTGCTTATAAAAACAATATCATTGATGATTCTTTAGAGGTATTGTTAGATAATAAAATAAACTCACTGTTGCTTGGAGTTGTGTTGTATAATCCCGCTTCAGATGAGGCAATGGAGTTAGCATATAAAATATTTCAAAATGAAGTATCAAAAGAAGATACGGATTATCTGATTAGTCTTATGGATGACCCCAAAAGTTATTTGTATAAGAAAATTAAGAATGCCGGCGGCATCGGAAACTTCAAAAAAGATATTGCCGTTATTTTGAATTATGTATTGTTCAAGCAATCATGCCAAAAGTTTTCAGAACAAGCCAAATACGATGATATTATAAATGAGTATGTTGAACAATTTTTTGAGACAAAATTGAATGAATATTTATCAATTAATAATAAAGAAAAAGTAAATACTTTGTTGTTAGATAGCAAGCATAGAATAATATTGAAGGATATTTTT